>NZ_JASKYR010000235.1:0-10397 GCF_041028215.1 Streptomyces flavofungini | reverse complement strand
GGGCGACCACGCCCCCGGCGACGCCTTGAAACCGCAGGACCTGGCCAAGGAGCAGGGCGTCAGTCTGGCCGTGGTGCGTGAGGCGCTGGTGCGGCTGGTCGGCGAGGGCATGGCCGACCGGCTGCCCAACCGCGGCTTCGCCGTTCCGGCCTTCTCCGACCGCCGCTGGCAGGAGATCGCCGAGGCCCGCCGGACCATCGAACCGGCGGTGCTGCGGATGTCCGTGGAGCGCGGCGACGTCGACTGGGAGTCGCGGGTGCGTGCGGCCCACCACCGGCTGGTCCGCACCCCGGCGTTCGCGCCGGAGGAGGGCGAGCACTACACCGACGCGTGGGCCGAGGCCCACCGCGTCTTCCACCGCACCCTGCTCGAAGGCTGCGGCAACCCGGCCCTGCTGGACACCTTCGACCGGCTGTGGACCGCGAGCGAGCTGGCCCGCCGCTGGTCGGCGCAGCGCGCGCCGGGCCGGGACGGCGCGGCCGAGCACCGCCGCCTGGAGGAGGCGGCGCTCGCCCGTGACGCCGACACCGCGGCCGAGGTGCTCACCCGGCACCTCACCCGGACGGCCGCCGCGCTGACCGGCCGCACGCACGGTGACGCCGAGCGGCGGCGCTGACGGGCACGGCCCCGGCCGTCAGCCGGACGGTGTCGCCGACACCTCGGGGGAGAGGGCGGACTCCAGGCCGTCCTCGTCGAGGACGGCGACGGCGTAGTAGTACGTGGTGCCGCCCGTCAGACCGCGGTCCACGTACTCCGACCCGCTCGTCTCCTTGCTGAACTCGGCGTTCTCCTTGGTCACCCCGGGGTTCGTGGAGCGGTAGACGCGGTAGCCCGTCACCGGGGCCTCGTCGCCGCCGGACGGGGTGACGTACCAGGCGATGCGCACACTGCCCGCGCCCGGCGCGACCTCGTGGATCTCCGTGGCCCTCGGGGGCCGCGGCTCGCTGTACGCGGGCCTGACCGACGCGGAGGCGGGCGAGGCGACGGAGTGCCGGGACGTGGCGACGACGGCGTAGTAGTAGTCCCGCTCGTCCGCACCCTCGCCCACCTGGGCCGAGTACTCCTCGCGCGACGTGGTGGCCAGGCGGTTGCCCGGGTCGGTCACGTCCACCGGGGTCGTCCTGGAGCGGTAGACGGTGTACGACGAGACCGGCACGTACGGGCTCTGCGACCACGACAGGGTGAGGCGCCTGCCCACCAGGGCGGCGTTGACGACGGTGGGGGCCTTGGGCGCCGTACCCGCGGTGACGGTCCTGGTGCCCGTCACGCGGTCGGACCCCTCTGACTCGTTGCCGACGGCGTCGACGCCCCGCACCTCGTAGGAGTAGGGGAGACCCGCCTCGCCCTTCGTGTCGCGGAAGGTCAGTGACGTCGTCGCACCGACCTTGACGCGGGGGCCGCCGGAGGACGGGGCCCGGTAGAGCACGTACTTCACGGAGTCCGAGTCCCCGGTGCGCCACGTCAGCGTGACCCCGCGCTCGTCCTCGCGCGCGAGGGTCAGGTCCCGGGGTGCGAAGGGCGCGACGGTGTCCCGGGTGCCGCGCCGGGGCTCGGTGTACGGCGAGAAGTGCCCCGCCCGGTCCACGGCGCGGACCCGGTAGGCGTAAGCGACATCGGGGTCGTCGGTGTCGTCGGTGTGGGAACCGGTGGACACGGTGGCGAGCAGTTCGTAGGGGCCGACCTCGTCGGGTCCGGTGCCCTCGGCCTCGGCGCGGTACACCTCGTAGGCGGAGGCCGCGGAGAGCTGGCTCCAGGACAGGGTGACCGCCTCGCGCCCGGATTCGACGTGGAAGCTGTCCGGCGCGTCGTACAGGGGATTCTCCGGCTGGTCCGGGTCGTCACCGGTGCGGGCGGCGGAGCTGGAGGCGGCGGTCGGCGCTGTGGCGTGGGCGGTGCCGGTGAATCCGAGGGCGAGGACGACGACAGCGGCCGCGGAGGCGACGGCCGCCGGTCTGAGGTGACGGTGCTGAGACACGGCTGGCGTTCCCTTTCCGGAGAACTCCGTACGGACGTACGGAAGTACGGGATGCAGTCGTGGGGGGAGAGGCTGGTGGTTCGCTGGTGCTGTGGGGGTGAGGCACTGTATCCGCCGGTGACCGGGTGAGGGGAGGCGGCGCGCGCGTGGCCCGCGGGGGCCCGGGGCCCGGTGGGGCGTATGCCCCCAGGCCGGTTCTCGGACTGGCGGTCATGCGGCGCCCGGCGTAGAGAGGAAGGTCGACCCCAGCGCCGCAGGGAGGCCCGTAGTGGACAGGATCATCGGCAAGGGCACGTTCCGGGACGCGTTCAAGAACCAGGCCATCGCGGTCTCCGCGCTGCCGCAGGGCACGGCACGGCGGCTCGCCGAGCGGGCGAACGCGGCCGCGGGGCCGGGCGATGCCGCACTGCGGACGAAGGCGGAGTTCGGCGTGCTGTTCGACCTGCTGCTCGCCGAGCAGCAGGCCACACCGGGCGCACCGGCCGACGGCGGCCTCGTATGTCTGGGCCCGGACGGGCAGTTGACCGCCCTCGGGCGGATCGTGGACGAATACCTCACCTACGCGCAGAACAAGACGGAGTTCTTCGCCCAGGACATGTATCAGGTCAAGGTCACCGGCTGGCCGCCCGGTGTCCTGACGGCCGACGAGGTGACGGAGGCGCCGCCGGGCGCCCGGCTCACGCTGGCCAGGAGCGATGCTCCCGGCGAGACGCTGCTGGCCACGCCGTCGTTCTCCATGGTCAACAGCGGCAACCTCACCGCGCACGCGCCCAAGCGGTCCTGGAAGATCGACTTCGAGGTCGGCACGAGCGAGGACCGGCTCTACGGCATGGAGCGGATCAACCTCAAGGCGATGTACAACGACCCGTCCCAGATGCGTGAGGCCGTCGCCTGGCGGCTCCTGGAGCGCGCGGGCATCCCGGCGGCGCAGCACACGTACGCCACGTTCACGCTCAACGACCGCTACATGGGCCTCTTCTCGGTCATCGAGCAGGTCGACAAGAAGTTCCTGAAGGACCACTTCGGCAAGAACGCCGAGGGCAACCTCTACAAGGCGTACTGCGGCGACGTCGGCTGCGCCACCCTGGAGCACCGCTCGGGCCGTGACGGCACCGACACCGGACGCCACTACTTCACCGCGGGCAGCCTGGAGGACGACCGCACCTACCGCCTGAAGACCAACGAGGACGACCCGTCCGCGAGCACCTACGACCACCTCGCCGCGTTCGTCAGGACCATCAACGGCGTCCAGCTCACCGGCGACGAGAAGAAGTTCACCACCGACGGCTTCCGCGAGTCGGTCGAGCGGATCCTGAACGTCCCGGCCTTCCTGCGCTGGGCGGGCGCCAACGTCCTCCTGGGGAGCTGGGACAACTACTTCGCCACACCGTCGAACTACTACCTCTACAACTCCGGCCGCCTCGGCGACCCGACGGGGTTCATGGACCGCCCGTACTTCACCTTCATCCCCTGGGACTACGACAACAGCTCCGGCATCGACTTCTTCTCCACCCCGTGGCAGTACACCGACCTGCTCGACTGGCCCGCGATGAGCCGCGACTACTGCCGCATCACCCACGCCCCGCACGAGGAGTCGCACCTGCCGCTGTTCACCAACCTGCTGCGGCACCACGACTTCTGCCAGTACTACCTCGACCACCTCGAATACCTGCTGGACACCGAGTTCGGCCCCGAGCGGGTCGCCGCGCTGCTCGGCGCGGAGGGCTCCGGGCGGGACGACGGCCTGTGGCAGCTCATCTCGTCCGCCGCGTACGCCGAGTCCACCAGCCCGCACGGACAGCCCTTCACCGGCAGGCAGTTCACCAACGACGAGGTGTACCGCGCCGCCTACCGCCAGTGGGAGCTGAGTCGGGGCTCGCAGTTCACGTACGGGATCTTCCACTACACGCGCATGCGCTACGACCGAGCACGGCAGCAGCTCGCCGAGCTGCGGAAAACCTATCCCAACGGCGCCAGCGGGGCGACGTTCCCGGGTGCGATGGAGGTACTGCCCTCATGACCGCGACCAAGAAGTCGACCGCGACAGGGAAGTCCCGGCAGAAGGCGGAGGCCGAGGCCGAGGCGGCGCGCGAGCTGCGCTTGGTCAAGGAAGCGAAGATCCGGGACCTGATCGGCGACAGCGCGGGCACCCGCCTGGAGGCCAGCGGCGTCATCTACCGCGACGGCGCCTTCCTGATCGTCTGCGACAACCTGCCCTCCCTCATCCGGGTCAGCAGTGAACTGTCGCCCAAGGCCCCGGAGAACGGTGTCCTCAAGCGCGTCAAGAAGAAGACCGGTGGTCCACAGGCCAACGAGGGGTACGAAGACCTCGCCCACGACCAGCGCAAGGACCGCTACTACACGCTGAGCGAGGCCGAACCGGTCAAGCCCAAGGGCTTCCGCGCCCGTGTCCACGAGTACGACGCGAAGCTGCGCCCGCTCGGCTCCGCCCACCTGGAATTCGACCTGGCCGACGCCAACAAGGGCATGGAGGGCCTGGAGTGGGTCGAGCGCTCGGGCACGGGATATCTGCTCGCCCTGTGCGAGGGGAACCAGTGCGCGGGCGGCAAGAAGGGCAGGACGCCGGGCGGCGGGCGCGTGCAGGTCTTCCGGCGCGGCGGCAAGCGCTGGATCCGCACGGCCACGCTGGCGCTGCCCGAGTCACTGCCCTTCGAGGACTTCAGCAGCGTGTCCGTACGCGAGGGACGCATCGCCGTCCTGTCGCAGGCCTCGTCCGCCCTGTGGGTGGGCCGCATCGACACCAAGAAGTGGCAGGTCGACGAGGGCACCGTGCACCGGCTCCCCACCGACGGCAAGGGCCGCCCGCTCTACGGCAACCCCGAGGGCGTCTCCTGGGTCTCGGCCGACCACGTCGTCATCGTGTCCGACCGGGCGAAGAAGGGCGCGGCGAACGAGCGGTACCGCGCGAAGGACCAGTCGATCCACCTCTTCCTGATCCCGGGCAACCACGTCTGAGGCGGTAGCTCCCACGGAGAGCGGGCAGCGGTCCCGTCCGCTCTCCCGCGGGGCTGCACGGGGCCGCGCGGGGCTGCGCGGTCTCTGGAATCCTGGGGCGCTGCGGACTCGGCGTGGACCCCTGGCCAGTGCCATAATCGCCGGACCACCTGCCGCCTCACCCGCAGCACCCCACACTGGCCTGCCCGGTGAATCGGTCAGCGATACCGCACACGCTGGAGTCACGCATGACGTCACAGTCCTCCGCAAGCCGCATCGACACGAGCAGGGCCCACCCGGCGCGGGTCTACGACTGGCTGCTCGGCGGCAAGGACAACTATCCGGTCGACCAGGACGTGGCGGAGAAGCTGCCCCCGGAGGCGCGGCTCAACGCGCTGCGCAACCGGGCGTTCATGCACCGTGCGGCGGCATGGCTGGCGGGCGAGGGCATCGACCAGTTCCTCGACATCGGTACGGGCATCCCGACCGAGCCCAACCTGCACCAGATCGTCCAGGGCATCGTGCCGTCGGCGCGCGTCGCCTACGCCGACAACGACCCCATCGTGCTGCGCCACGCGGAGGCGCTGCTGGTCAGCAGGCCCGAGGGAGCCACCGACTACATCGAGGCCGACGTACGCCGACCGGAAGCCATCCTTGAGCACGCGCGTACGTTCCTGGACTTCGACAGGCCCATCGCCCTCTCGATGATCGCGCTGATGCACTTCGTCACCGACGAGGACAACCCCTACCAGCTCACGCGGACGCTTCTCGACGCGCTGCCGTCGGGCAGTTACCTCATGTTCTCCCACGGCACGACCGATGAGCACCCGCACCTGGTGAAGTCGGTGACGAAGACCTACCGCGAGGGCGAGATCCCCCTCCGCATGCGCACCCGCGCCGAGGTCGAGCCGTTCTTCGAGGGCCTGGAACTCGTCTCCCCCGGCCTGGTCACGGCCACCCAGTGGTACAAGGACACCCCCGCGCCCACCGAGGAACCGAGCGGCTTCTACGTGGGCGTGGCGCAGGTTCCGTAGTCAGGGCGCGAACAGCGTCGCGAGCACCACCAGGGCGAGGAGCCCCACGTAGGCCCAGGCGTGCACGCGGTCGGGGATGCGCGGCGGGCGGCGTCGCAGCACCGCGATGACGGGCAGGGCGCCGAGCAGCAGCGCCGATGCGGCACGGAGGTCGAGCAGACCCACCAGACGCACCCCGGCGTCGTCGGCCTCCGGTACCGCCGCCACGAACAGCGACAGCGCGGTGGCCGGGAGCGCGATGGCGAGGGTGAGGGGGTTGGCCAGCGCGGTCGCCGTCCGCATCGGGTGCCCGGCCCGCCGCATCGCCGGGACCGTCATGACGCTGCCGCCCACGCCGAGGAAGGCGGCGACCGCGCCGATCGGCGCGCCGAGGGCCCCCCCCCCCCCCCCCCCCCCCCCCCCCCCCCCCCCCCCCCCCCCCCCCCCCCCCCCCCCCCCCCCCCCCCCCCCCCCCCCCCCCCCCCCCCCCCCCCCCCCCCCCCCCCCCCCCCCGTCCGGCAGCGGGCGGGGCCCTTCGGACGCGGCCCCTGCACCGGACGGCGCGCGCAGGAAGCCGGGCCGTACGAGCAGGTCGGCGATGGTGACGGCGACATACGTAAGGAAGGCCCAGTGGGCGAGACCGGCCGGGGCGAGCCGCGCGGCGAACGCCCCGGCCGAGGCGCCGACCGCCAGCAGGAGCAGCAGCCCGCCGCTGCCGCGCAGCGCCGAGAGCACCCGGCGCGGGGTGACGGCCGTGGCGAACCCGGCGTTCACCACCATCACCGACGCCGATGTGGCCGTCGCCACCCGCATCGCGTCGGCGCCGAGCGCGGCGTCCGCCCACATCACGACCGGCACGGCGACGAACCCTCCGCCGAAGCCGAACAGCACCGTCGTCACCCCGGTCAGGAGCCCGACGCCGACCACCATCACGTCATCCATGCCTCCCAGCCCACCAGCTCCGCCCCGGCGTCCGCATGCGATGATCGGCACAGTTCTTTCGCGAGTCGGCCAATGATCCGTGGCCGGTCACCGCGACGCGGGGGAGCCGGGCGACAGGGAGGCCGGGAGGCCGGGGGCGAGGAGGCAGCATGCGGAACATCCCGCTCGCCGATGTCGACCACGTCGACCGGGCCGTCCTGCCGATCGGCACCGACTACCCGCCCGGCCACCTCCTCGACTGGCACGAGCACCGGCGCGCGCAGTTCCTCTACGGCGCCACCGGAGTCATGCTCGTCGACACCGCCGACGGGACCTGGACCGTGCCGCCCGAGCGCGCCGTCCTGATCCCGCCCGCCACGCGGCACCGCGTCCGCATGCGTGGGGTGAGCACCCGCAGCCTCTACATCGAGCCGGGTGCCGTGCCGTGGTGGCCCGCCACCTGCACGGTCGTGGACGTACCACCCCTGCTGCGCGAACTGCTCCTCGCGGCAGTCGAGTTCGAGCCCGACTACAGCCTGACGGGGCGGTCGGGCGGCATCGCCGCGCTGCTCCTGCACGAGATCGCCGAGCGCACCCCGCTGCCGTTCCACGTGGCCATGCCCGCCTCGGCCGACCTCTCCGGGCTGTGCCGCGCCTACCTGGCGGCCCCCGACGCCGGTGCCACCAACGCCGCGTGGGCCGCCGGGGTGGCCATGAGCGAGCGCGCCTTCACCCGGCGGTTCCGCGCCGAGACCGGCGAGAGCCCCGCCGTCTGGCGGGCCCGCGCCCGGCTGCTCGCGGCCGTTCCCCTGCTGCGCTCCGCCTCGGTCAGCGAGGTCGGCGGCCGCATCGGCTACTCCTCTCCCGCCGCGTTCACGGCCGCCTTCACCCGTGTCTTCGGCCTGCCGCCCTCGCGCTTCACCTAGGCCGGTTTCGAGGGCGCTGAAGGCGGCGGTTGCGTGCGGTGGCGTGGCTGGCTCTGGCGCGGGGGCCGGGTGAGGGTGATCTGGCGGACGAGCTGCTGGAAGCAGGCCAGGGCGGCCAGCGAGGGGAGCGCCGCCGCTGCCGCCTCGATCGGGGAGCGGGGCGCCTGCGCGACGCACAGAAGCATGGAGACGGTGGAGAACAGCAGGACGACCGCCCAGGAGTGGGCCGCGCGGCGGCGGTGCAGTGCGGCGCGCAGGATGGAGAGGGAGGCGACCATCCAGGGGCCGTAGACCAGCAGGGGCCACCAGCCGACCGCGCTGGCGGAGGTCCGGTGCATGGCGAGATGGCGCAGCGGGTCGTAGCTCACGATGCCTCCGAAGACGCACACCATGGACACGACGACGGAGGCGAACGCCGCGAGGATGAAGCTGGTGGTGCGCAGCGCGCCGAGGCCGCGCCCGCGGGCACGGGAACGGGCCCTGGAGTGGCCGCGCGAGCGGCGGCGGGCCGGGGCCGGACGCAGCGGGGGCAGCTCACTGGTGATCTTCGTCAGACCGGCGAGCGAGCCGTCGGCCCCCTCGTCGCCGTACGGCATGTTGTCGTAGGCCATGTCGCCGTAAGCCGTGTCGCCGTAAGCCGTGTCGCCGTAGGACACTTCGGCGTCATGGACGACAGGAGGAACGTTGTTCCGCTCGTCCTCGACCGCCTCGTGCAGCAGGTGGGCCAGTTCTTCCGCCGGGTCCCAGTGCATCTCCAGCGGGCCCAGCGGCTCCAGGGGAGGCTCCGGACGGCTGTGCCGTCCTCGCGTCTCATGCATGGAAGGCCTGGGGGAGAGGTGCGGAGAGGCGGGAGCCGGAGCCTTTGGAATTGTCCGCTACGGTGACGAAATAAGCCTCGATATGGTCAAGTTCGGTAAGGAGGACTTCGAGGAGAGGGGCGGAGTACTTCAGATCAACGCGTCGATAATCGTCCCGCAGGGTGGCGTTCGTGTCGTTCGCGCGGGCCGGTGTGAAGACCCAGTCCCCCATGCGAACTGCGGATGTGGCGCTGCTCATTGTGCTGGCCAAGAGGGTTCCTGAAACAAACCTTGGCCTTACCGTGGTCATAATCCGTCCAACGGACCCGCGTTACGGAGGATGCGCGGCAAACGGGTGGCTGCGAGGTCGCATATTTCGTCTGTCGGGCTAATGGTTTATCGGTCTTCCGTCCCCGAACGCGGCTCCGTGCAGGCTGAATTCAGGCGCAGTGCACGTCATCGCCCGGACGGTCACCCGTCGCGAGGAAACGGGTGACCGTCCGGTCGCCGCACACGTTTCCGTTCGCCAGGTACGAGTCGTGGCCCGTGGAGTCCACGGTCACCATCGTGGCCCGCCCGCCGAGGGCTGTGCGCATGGCACGGGCGCCCGCGAGCGGGGTGGCGGGGTCGCGTTCGTTCTGGATGAGCAGGACGTTGGACGGGCCGTCGCCGGTGATGCGGACGGGCGGCTCCTGCGGGCTGTACGGCCAGGCCGCGCACGGCATCGCGTTGCGCGGCATACCGGCGAGCAGCGGATACTTCGCGCGGCTCTCGGCAACCCCCTTCGCGTACACGGCCGGTGACTTCGGCCATCTGACGTCGTTGCAGAGCGTCGCGGTTCCGACGGCCACGGCGTTCTGGAGCACCGCCTCCGGCGGAGCCTGCGGGGCGGGCGGCGTCCTGCCCGCCCGGGCCGCGCGGATCAGCTCAGCGAGGCGGGGGAAGCCGTCGGGGTCGTAGAGCGTGGTCAGCAGGGTCTGGCGCAGGACGTCACCGTTCAGCTCCGTGGGGTTGGCGTGCTCCCACGGGATCGGCGCGCGGTCCAGTCGGGCGGCGAGCCGCAGGACGAGGCCGCGGACCCCGGCAGGCGTCTTCGCGAGCCGCCCGGCGGTGCCAGGATCGGACGCCCACGCGGCGAACGCGGGAAAGGCGTCCTCCACGCCCTGCTCATGCGCGGCCAGCCAGCCCCTGCCGACCCGCGCCGGGTCCGGGTCGTCGACGCTGTCCAGGACGACACGGTCGGTGCGGTGCGGGAAGAGCTGCGCGTAGACGGCGGTCACATACGTCCCGTAGGACACCGCCCATACGGAGAGCCTCCGTTCGCCGAGCGCCGCCCGCACGCGGTCGAGGTCCCGGGCGTTGTTCGCGGTGGTGATGTGGCGGATCAGGTCGCCGCCGTCGCGGGCGCAGGCCGTGGACATGCGGCGCGCGGTCTCCATGGCGCCGGTGACCGACCCGCCGGGGCCGGGCCACGGCCGCTGGTTCGCCGTGCCGAGGTCGGCGAGGTCGAAGCCGCAGTCGACCGGCGACGAGCGGCCCATGCCGCGCGGGTCGATGCCGATCAGGTCGTAACGGTCGCGGATCTGCTGGGGGAGCTTCTGCCCCTTGCCCGAGGGATTGTCGAGACCCGAGCCGCCCGGGCCGCCGGGCGCGAGAAGAAGAACGCCACGGCGGGCCGAGGGCTTCTCGGCGGGGATGCGGGAGACGGCGATACGGGTCCGCGCGCCGTCGGGACGCGCGTAGTCGAGGGGCACCTCGACGGTCGCGCACTCCTGCCGCGCGTCGACCCCCCTCGGTCTCGGCCCGTCCC
>NZ_JASKYR010000234.1:0-11998 GCF_041028215.1 Streptomyces flavofungini | reverse complement strand
GTGCTGCGGGCTGCGGGGGGATCGGGGTACGGCGCGCCTCCGTGCTCATGCTCCCCCGTCTCCTCGCGCTCCGGTGCGGGAGCGCTCGGCCCGGCGAGGCTCCGTGCGCGTCACTCTACGGGCAGATACGGGCCCTGCGGGAACCCGGTCCGCACCCCCGGGCGATCTGCCCGGATCATCCCCCTACCCTCGGGTAATCGTGTCTGGCAGGCTTCGCCCATGACTGCCCTCGCCGCGGACCGGGCCCGTTACGACCGGGCCACCGCACACCTCGACGCCCCCGTCGCGATCGTCGATCTGGCGGCGTTCGACGCCAACGCCGACGACCTCGTGCGCCGCGCGGGCGGCAAGCCGGTCCGGGTCGCGAGCAAGTCCGTACGCTGCCGGGCCCTGCTCGAACGGGTCCTGGCCCGGGACGGTTTCGCCGGGGTCATGTCGTTCACGCTCGCCGAGTCCCTGTGGCTGGCCCGCTCCGGCTTCGACGACGTCCTGCTCGCCTACCCCTCGGCCGACCGCGCCGCCTTCGCCGAACTGACCGCCGACCCCAAGCTCGCGGCGCGGGTCAGTGTGCTGGTCGACGACCCCGCCCAGCTGCGGCTCATCGACGAGGCAAGGGACGGCGGGAGCGAGGAGGTGCGGGTGTGTCTGGAGCTGGACACGTCCCTGCGGGCCCTCGGGGGGCGGGTGCGGATCGGCGCGCTGCGGTCCCCGCTGCACTCCCCCGGGCAGGTCGCCGCCCTGGCCCGCGCCATCGCCAGGCGGCCGGGGTTCCGGCTGGTGGGCGTCATGGCGTACGAGGGTCATGTGGCCGGTGTGGGCGACGCCGTCGAGGGGCGTCCCGCGCGCTCCCGGGCGGTCAGGCTGATGCAGTCGGCGGCCCGCAAGGAGCTGGCCGAGCGCCGGGCGGAGACGATCGCCGCGGTCCGGGCCGTCGCGCCCGACCTGGAGTTCGTCAACGGCGGCGGCACCGGGAGCGTCCAGCACACCGCGGCCGAGCACGCGGTGACGGAGATCGCCGCCGGGTCCGGTCTCTACGTACCGCGGCTCTTCGACCACTACACGTCCTTCCGCGGGCGCCCGGCGGCCCTCTTCGCGCAGCCCGTGGTGCGCAGGCCCGCCGAGGGCGTCGTGACGGTGCTCGGCGGCGGCTACCCCGCCTCGGGCGTCGCGGGCCAGGACCGCTCTCCGGTGCCGTATCTGCCCGAGGGGCTGCGGTACGACCCGCAGGAGGGCGCGGGCGAGGTGCAGACCCCGCTGCACGGGCCGCCCGCGGACGATCTGCGGATCGGCGACAAGGTGTGGTTCCGGCACGCCAAGGCCGGTGAGCTGTGCGAGCGGTTCGACACGCTGCACCTGGTGGAGGGGGACGCGGTGACGGCGAGCGTCCCCACGTACCGGGGCGAGGGCCGGACCTTCCTCTGAGCACGGCCCCTCGCGGCTACGACGTGGGGGTGACGCCGCTTCCCACGCCGCCGCCCGTCTCGCTGTCGTCCACGGACCGGATGCCGTTCGTGATCTCGTCCATGACGGAGACCGGCGGCGCCCCGTCCTCCGCGCCGACGGTGAAGCGGACGATGACCATCGACTCCGAACCGACGCTGGAGGCGAACGCCAGGGACTGGACGTAGCCGCCGGAGCCCTTGGCCGTGTGGACGCGCCAGCGGACGTAGTAGCCCGCGCGGCCCGCGACGGCCACCGAGCCTGCCTTCACCTGCTCGTGCCCGGTGATGCCGCCGTAGGGCTGCCGGTCGAGCTTGTCCTCGTCGTAGGAGGCGTCCGCCGCGTCCTTGATGTCCCCGAGCGCGAGCGCCTTGGGGTCGGTCTCGTCGGTGCTCGTGACCGTGCCCGACGTGACCGTGCCGTGGCGGCAGAGGCCCGAGTCGCCGGGGCAGTCGATGACGTCCGGCGTCCGGATGCTCGCGCCGCCGCCGATGGTGTCGTCGTCCTTCTCCCAGCCCTCGGGCACCGGCAGCGTGATGCCGTTGAGGTCGTCGACGAGGGTGTCCGGGTCGGGGTCGGCCGACTTCGACGCCGACTTCGATGCGGTCGGCGTGGGACTCGTCTCCGCCTGGGTGCTCGGCGCGGGCACGGCCTCGGGGCCGTCGTCGTCCTTGCCGAGCAGGACGGCGCCCGTGACGATCGACGCGATGAGCACGGCTCCGGCGACGGCCAGCGCGATGAGCTTCGCGCGACCGCCGCCGGAGGAGGAAGAGGAGGAGGAAACCGGTGCGAGCACCGTCGTCGCCGCCGGGTCCGGCGCGGGCCCGAAGCCCGTCGCCTGCGGGCCCGCGTGGGCGCTCTCGGGCGCCCGCCGGTGCTCGGTCCAGGCGGCCCCGTCCCACCAGCGCTCGACGGCGGGCTGGCGCGGGTCCGGGTACCAGCCGGGCGGCGGCGACATGCTCATCCCGGCACTGTAGGACGTGGCGGGAAGATCAGTACACCGAGTCCCGCTGGTCGGGCACGACGGAGCCGTCCGCGCGCCGGACCGGGCCCTTGTCCCCGCCGTGTTCGTTGTACGCGGCGGTCGAGCACGGGTAGCGGCCGCTCATCCTCGGCAGCGGCTCGATGAACATCGGGTTCACGACCCAGCGCCCGTCGGCGTCGTCGTAGGCGCGGCACATGATCTCGGCCTTGTTGCGGTTCAGGACGAGGTGCGCGCCGGTGGCGTCGCCGACGAAGGTCACGTCCGTGTCGGCGTCACCGCCGCCGAGGGCGATGCGGTGGGCGCGGTCCTGCTGCCGCCAGGCGGCCTTGCCCTTGACCCCGTAGATCTCCTGGTTGATCCAGCAGCGCTTGCCGTCGATGTAGGGGATGGCCTCGCCCTTGTTGACGGGCACTCCCCCGCAGCCCTGGTTCCAGGTGGTGATGCGCCCCTCGCGGTCGAGGACCGAGCGGATGGCGACGGTGTGCGCGCGGTCGATGCCGACGCTCTTGGACCAGACCTCGGTGACCGGCTCGGAGCCCGCCGAGACGATGTAGACGTCGAACCCGGCCTTCTTGAGGGTGCGGATCAGGTCGCGCTGCTGGTCGTAGTAGCGCACATAGCCGGGGATCTTGTGGGTGCCGACCGTCTGCGTGGCGCCGACGGGGGCGGCGAGCGCCTCCTTGCGAGCCTTCGCGGCGTAGGACTCCAGTTCGGGGACGGTGTGCCCGGCGAAGATCTGCGGGACCCAGGCGTACTGCGGGACGGTGTGGCGGTGGTCCCACTTCCCCGCGAAGGCGGCGGCGCCGCTCATGGTCCTGCCGTCCTCGCGGACCTCGAAGATCTCGTCGGCGCAGGCCTTGTTCTTCGAGGTCGGCAGCGGCTCGCCGACGGGGACCTCCGTGCCGCAGGCCCGGGTGAGGGCGCGGTGGGCCTCCTCCGTCATCCACTTGCTGGTGGACTTCCAGCTCCTCGGCCGCAGGATCTTGTCGTGCCGCAGCGACCAGGCGATGGTCGCGTCGGTCACGTCGTTCTTGGTGATGGTGTTGTCCCAGTCGAACGCGGCGACCGGGCGCTTCTGCCCGCCGTGTCCGAGGTGCGGGCGGGAACAGCTTCCGCGCTCGTCGATGACGCGCTGGAGACGGGCGCGGTTGTCACCGTGCCACTTCAGCTTCTTCGAGAGCTGCGGACACCGCGCGTCGGCGGCGGAGGGGTTCGCGGGCGTGGCGGCGGCCGCGGGGGATGCTGCGGGCACGGCCGCGAGGGAGGCGGCCGTGGCCAGCGTCAGCGCCACAAGGTGTCGGGTACGCATGTGAGTGGACCGTACATCAGTCCTGCGGGCCTGACGACGGTGCTGACGCCGGGTGCACCGTGTCCTTCTGATCGGGTATCACGGAGCCGTCGGAGCGGCGCACCGGACCCCGCTTCCCGTCCCGTCCGGTGTAGCCGGTCGAGGCACAGGGGTAGGGGTCGGCCTTGGCCGCCTTGGGCTGGAGGAACATGGGGTTGACCAGCCAGCGGCCGTCCGCGTCGTCGTAGGCGCGGCACATCACCTCGTCCTTGTTGCGGTTCAGGACGAGCCGCAGGCCGGTGGCGTCGCGCAGGAAGGAGACGTCCGTGTCGGAGTCACCGGCCGCGAACACCTGGCGGCGTGCGGCGGGTTGCACCTTCTCGGCCGCCGCGCCGCGCACGCCGAGGATCTCCCGGTTGATCCAGCAGCGCTTGCCGTCGATGTACGTGATCATCGAGTCGTCGCCGTCGCGGACCGTGCCGCAGCCCTTGAGGTGGGCGGTGAGCCTGCCGTGGGAGGTGACGTTGCGGATGCCGAGGGTGTGCCGGGCGTCGATGCCGACGCCGCGCGCCCAGACCTCGGCGACCGGTTCGGGCGACGCGGAGACGACGTAGACGTCGAACCCGGCCTTCTTCAGTGTCCGGATCAGGTCGCGCTGCTGGTCGTAGTAGCGGACCCAGCCGGTGACCTTGCCGCTGCCGACGCGCTGTTCGGTGCCGACGGGCGCGGCGAGGTTCTCCTTGCGGGCCGCTGCCGCGAAGTCCTTGACCTGGCGGGTGGACCAGCCGCGGGTGAGCTGGGCGAGCCAGGCGTACTGCGGCTCCATGCGGCGGCGGTCGTACCCGGCGAAGGCCTCGGCGCCGCCGGTCGTGGTGCCCTCGCCGTACACGGAGAGGATCTCGTCGGCGCAGGCGGTGTTCCGCCGGGTGGGCAGGGTGGCCGCGGTGTCCGGGCAGGCCTTCGCCAGGGCCTTGGCCGCCGGGTCGGTGAGGTAGCGGCTCGTGGTGTGCCAGTCGCCCTGGGCAGGGGTGCGTATCCGGCCGTTGCGCAGCAGCCAGTACAGGGTGGCGTCGCCGACGTCGTTCTTGATGACGGTGTTGTCCCAGTCGAAGGTGGCGACGGGCCTGGCACCGCCCTGGTGGCTCCGGGGCCCGCAGTGCCCGTGGGCGTCGATCATCCGCTGGAGCCGCGCCCGGTTGGCTCCGTACCAGCCCTCGGTGACCAGGAGGCCGGGGCAGGCCCGCGGCCGGGCGGTGGATTCGGTCTGGGTGGCCTCGGCGGTGGCCTGGACAGCGACGAGGCCGGCGGCGGCGACGGCCAGTACGGCGGTGGCCGCGGCGGCGCGGCGCTTGAAGTTCACGAACACACTCCCGTGTCTACGCAGGCCGGCCGGGCGTCGCGCGACGCCCGGCCGACGCCAGGGTGGCTACTGGGTGAACTGCTCGCCCCGGCCTACAGCGGGGTGACGTACGCCCCGGTGAGCCCGCCGTCCACGAGGAAGTCGGTGGCGTTCACGAACGAGGCGTCGTCACTGGCGAGGAACGCCACCGCGGACGCCATCTCCTCGGCCTCGGCGAAGCGGCCCACCGGGATGTGCACGAGGCGGCGCGCGGCGCGCTCGGGGTCCTTGGCGAACAGCTCCTGGAGCAACGGGGTGTTGACGGGCCCCGGGCAGAGCGCGTTGACGCGGATGCCCTCGCGGGCGAACTGCACGCCCAGCTCGCGGGTCATGGCGAGGACGCCGCCCTTGGACGCGGTGTAGGAGATCTGCGAGGTCGCCGCGCCCATCCGGGCCACGAAGGAGGCGGTGTTGATGATGGAGCCCTTGCCCTGGCGGCGCATGTAGGGGATGGCTGCCTTGCAGCAGAGGTAGACGGAGGTGAGGTTGACCTCCTGGACGCGCTTCCAGGCCTCCAGGCCGGTGTCGAGGATGGAGTCGTCGTCCGGCGGCGAGATGCCCGCGTTGTTGAAGGCGATGTCCACGGAGCCGTAGGTGTCGAAGGCGGCCTTGAAGAGCGCGTCGACCTGTTCGGCGTCGGTGACGTCGACCCGTACGAAGATCCCGCCGGCCTCCTCGGCGGCCTTCTTGCCCGCGGCCTCGTCGATGTCGCCGCAGACGACGTGGGCGCCCTCGGAGGCGAGCCTGCGCGCGGTGGCGAGGCCGATGCCGCTGCCCGCGCCGGTGATGACGGCGGTGCGGCCCACCAGGCGGCGGCAGATGGTCTGGTCGGTCATGTGGCTCAGGCCTCCGGGCTCTGGGTGTGGTCGGCGGGTTCGGTGCCGATGAAGACGTTCTTGGTTTCCGTGAAGGCGTGCAGGGCGTCCGGGCCGAGTTCCCGGCCGAGGCCGGACTGCTTGTAGCCGCCGAAGGGCGTCCAGTAGCGGACGCTCGAGTGCGAGTTGACGGAGAGGTTCCCGGCCCGTACGGCGCCCGAGACCCGCAGCGCCCTGCTGACGTCCCGCGTCCAGATGGAGCCGGACAGGCCGTACTCGGTGGCGTTGGCGAGGCGGATCGCGTCGGCCTCGTCCTCGAAGGGGAGGACGACGGCGACGGGCCCGAAGACCTCCTCGGTGGCGACGGGCGACGCGGGGTCGACGTCGGTGAGCAGTGTCGGCGGGAACCAGAAGCCGGGTCCCTCGGGGGCGCTGCCGTGGATGCCGTCGCCCGGGGTGACGTAGGAGCGGACGCGGTCCAGCTGGGTCCTGGAGATCAGCGGGCCCATCTGGGTCTTCTCGTCGGCGGGGTCGCCCACGACGACCGACTCGACCGCGGGCGCCGCGGTCGCGAGGAAGCGGTCGTAGACGGAGCGCTGTACGAGGACGCGGGTGCGGGCGCAGCAGTCCTGCCCGGAGTTGTCCAGGTAGGACATGGGGGTGGCGAGGGCCGCCGCCTCCACGTCGGCGTCGGCGAAGACGATGTTCGGGCTCTTGCCGCCGAGTTCGAGGGTCAGCCGCTTCACCCGGTCGGCACAGGCCGTCATGATCTGCTTGCCGACGCGGGTGGAGCCGGTGAACACGATCTTGGCGACGCCGGGGTGCTCGACGAGCGCCCTGCCCGCGACGCCGCCCTCGCCGGGCAGCACCTGGAAGAGCCCCTCGGGCAGGCCCGCCGCCAGGGCCAGTTCGGCGAGGCGGAGCGCGGTGAGCGGGGTCGTCTCGGCCGGTTTGAGGATCACCGCGTTGCCCGCGGCGAGGGCGGGGGCGGTGCCCCACGCGGCGATCGGCATCGGGAAGTTCCAGGGGGCGATGACGCCCACGACTCCCAGCGGCTCCAGGATGGTGACGTTCAGGCCGCCGGGGACGGGGATCTGCCGCCCGCTCAGCCGCTCGGCTCCCCCGGCGGAGAAGTCGAGCAGGTCGCGGACGTTGCCCGCCTCCCAGCGGGCGTTGCCGATGACATGGCCCGCCTCGCGCACCTCGAGCCGCGCCAGCTCCTCCAGGTGGTCGTCGACCTGGGCGGCGAAGCGGCGCAGCAGCCGGGCCCGGTCGGCGGGGGCCGCGGCGGCCCACCGCTCCTGGGCCCGCGCGGCGCGTGCGACGGCGGCGTCGACGTCCTGCGCGGTGGCGGCGGGGACGGTGGCGACGACCTCTTCGGTCGCCGGGTTGAGTACCTGAAGCACGTCGATCCTCACAGGCGTTCGAAGGAGCGGCGGAGCTCCCAGTCGGTCACCGCGGAGTCGAAGGCGTCCAGCTCGACCCGCGCCATGTTGCGGTAGTGGGCGACCACCTCGTCGCCGAAGGCGGCCTTGGCGATGGGGCTGTTCTCCCAGAGCTCGGCGGCCTCGCGCAGGGTGGTGGGGACGTGCTCGTACTCGGCCGAGTAGGCGTTGCCGGTGCACTCCTCGGGCAGTTCGAGCTGCTGCTCGACTCCGTACAGGCCCGCCGCGACGAGTGCGGCGACCGCGAGGTGGGGGTTCACGTCACCGCCGGGCAGCCGGTTCTCGAAGCGGAGGGAGCGGCCGTGGCCGACGACGCGGAGGGCGCAGGTGCGGTTGTCCTGGCCCCAGGCGACGGCGGTGGGGGCGAAGGAGCCCGGCCGGAACCGCTTGTAGGAGTTGATGTTCGGCGCGTACAGGAGCGAGAAGTCGCGCAGGGCGGCGAGCTGGCCCGCCAGGAAGTGCCGCATGAGGGGCGACATGCCGCCGGGGTCGTCGGGGGACCCGGCCATGGCGTT
This sequence comes from Streptomyces flavofungini, assembly GCF_041028215.1. Lineage (GTDB taxonomy): Bacteria > Actinomycetota > Actinomycetes > Streptomycetales > Streptomycetaceae > Streptomyces > Streptomyces flavofungini_B. The sequence continues at coordinate 4,111 of NZ_JASKYR010000234.1, read as the reverse complement.
GTCGCCGTCGGCGTCCTGGAGCGAGAGGTGGATGTGGCAGGAGTTGCCCTCGCGCTCGTTGAACTTGGCCATGAAGGTGAGCGAGACGCCCTCCTGGGCCGCGATCTCCTTGGCGCCCGTCTTGTATATGGCGTGCTGGTCGCAGGTGACGAGGGCCTCGTCGTAGCGGAACACGATCTCGTGCTGGCCGGGGTTGCACTCGCCCTTGGCGGACTCCACGACGAGTCCGGCCGCCGCCATCTCGTTGCGGATGCGGCGCAGGAGGGGTTCGATGCGTCCGGTGCCGAGGACGGAGTAGTCGATGTTGTACTGGTTGGCCGGGGTGAGGTCCTTGTACCCGGCGTCCCATGCCTGCTCGTAGGTGTCCTTGAAGACGATGAACTCCAGCTCGGTGCCGACGTGGGCGCTGAGGCCCCGTTCGGCGAGGCGGTCGAGCTGGCGGCGCAGGATCTGCCGGGGCGCGGCGACCACGGGTGAGCCGTCGTTCCAGGCGAGGTCGGCGACGAGCATCGCGGTGCCCTCGTTCCAGGGGACGCGCCGCAGGGTGGTGAGGTCGGCGCGCATCGCGAAGTCGCCGTAGCCGCGGTCCCAGGAGGACATGGCGTATCCGTCGACGGTGTTCATCTCGGGGTCGACGGCGAGGAGGTAGTTGCAGCCCTCCGTGCCGTGTTCGAGGACCTCGTCGAGGAAGAAGCGGGCGGCGAACCGCTTGCCCTGGAGCCGCCCTTGCATGTCGGGGAAGGCCAGGACGACAGTGTCGATCTCGCCGCTCGCGACGAGGGCCTCAAGCTCCTCGACGGCGAGCGGGGGTGTGCGGTCTGCCACGGGAAAAGCCTCCTTGGGTCAGCCGAGGGCCATAAGGTATTGCGGAGAACCTTTGCTTGGGAAGGGGGTGCGGGCATGTCGCACACGGAAGAGGGCATCTCGTCGGCGCGGGGCGCGCGGGACGACGACCGGCTGACCCCGGTGCTGCGTCCGGTGCGCGCGGGCAACGGCTTCGAGGAAGCCCTGGAGCAGATCCTCCAGGTCGTACGCCTCGGCCTGGTGCCCGGCGGTGAGCGCCTGCCCTCGGAGCGGGAGCTCGCCGACCGCCTCGGCATCAGCCGGGTCACGCTGCGCGAGGTCCTCAAGGTGCTCCAGGACCAGGGCCTGGTGGAGTCGCGGCGCGGGCGCTACGGCGGCACCTTCGTGCGTCCGCGCACCGGCCCTTCGGGCGAGGACGAGCTGCGCCGCAGGGTCGCCGACGTGGACGTGGAGGACGCGCTGCGCTTCCGCGAGGTGCTCGAAGTGGGGGCGGCGGGGCTCTGCGCGGCGCACGGCCTGGACGCGGCGCGGGCGGACCGGCTGCGGGCTGCGCTGGCCCGGACGCACGACGCGCCGCTCACCGAGTACCGCCGCCTGGACACCCTGCTGCATCTGACGCTCGCCGAGCTGTGCGGGTCGCCGACGCTGACCGCCCAGTACGCGGCGGTGCGCGCGACGGTGAACGACCTCCTGGACTGCATCCCGCTGCTGGTACGGAACTTGGAGCACTCCCAGCGCCAGCACACCGCGCTGGTCGAGGCGGTGCTCGACGGGGACGCGGACGGGGCGCGGGAGATGATGCGGGAGCACTGCGCGGGTACGGCGGCGCTGCTGCGGGGATTCTTGACGTGAGCGCGGACATTAACCACCCGGTAACGCACGGGTCTTGATTTCCGCCGCCCGGGACGGCAAAGGTATGGCCTCGTTCCATTACGCCGTCCGCCGCAGTGCCGCCGCCCTCAGGAGCCGTGCCATGACCGTGGAATCCTCCGGATCGAGTCCCGCCGAGCCCCGCCCCGCCGGACCACCACCCGAGGGAGCGCGTCCCGCCGAGCCGTCGGACGACTACCTGGAGCGCAGGACGCTCCGCCGGGGCAACGCGGGCTGGGTGCTGCTCACCGGCCTCGGCGTCGCCTATGTCGTCTCGGGCGACTACTCCGGCTGGAACTCGGGCCTCGCGGAGGGAGGGTTCGGCGGCCTCGGCATCGCCATGGTGCTAATGGGCGTGATGTACGCCTGCATGGTCTTCTCGCTGGCCGAGCTCTCCTCGGTGCTGCCCACGGCGGGCGGCGGCTACGGCTTCGCGCGCCGGGCGCTCGGCCCCTGGGGCGGCTTCCTGACCGGCACGGCGATCCTCATCGAGTACGTCCTCGCGCCCGCCGCCATCGCCATCTTCATCGGCGACTACGTGGAGTCGCTCGGCCTGTTCGGCCTGACCTCGGGCTGGCCGGTCTGTCTGGCCTGCTTCGTGATCTTCATAGGCATCCACCTCTGGGGCGTCGGCGAGGCGCTGCGGTTCAGCTTCGTGGTGACCGGCATCGCGGTGGTGGCGCTGCTCGTCTTCGCGGTCGGCGCGTTCATGGACTTCGACGCCTCGCGGCTCAATGACATCGCCGTGGACGCGGACGCCTTCGGCTCCAACTCGTGGCTGCCGCTCGGCCTGCTCGGCATCTGGGCGGCGTTCCCGTTCGGCATGTGGTTCTTCCTCGGGGTCGAGGGCGTGCCGCTGGCCGCCGAGGAGACCAAGGACCCGGCGCGGACGCTGCCCCGGGCGATCCGCTGGTCGCTCTGCGTCCTGGCCATCCTCGCGCTCCTCACCTTCTTCGCCTCGGCGGGCGCGCGCGGCTCGGCGGCCATCCAGTCGGCGGGCAATCCCCTGGTCGAGGCGTTGCAGCCGGACGGGAAGGCGACGGGCCTGAGCCGCGTCATCAACTACGCGGGGCTCGCGGGCCTCGTGGCCTCCTTCTTCTCCCTCATCTACGCGGGCTCGCGGCAGCTCTTCGCGCTCTCCCGGGCGGGCTACCTGCCGCGCTTCCTCTCCCTCACCAGCAGCCGCAAGGCGCCCTACCTGGGCCTGGTCGTGCCCGGCGCGATCGGCTTCTCACTGGCGGCGGCGACCGGGGACGGGGCGCGCATGCTGAACGTCGCGGTGTTCGGCGCCACCATCAGCTACGCCCTGATGTCGCTCTCGCACATCGTCCTGCGCCGCCGCGAGCCGGACCTGGAGCGGCCCTACCGTACGCCCGGCGGCGTCCTGACGTCCTCCGTGGCACTGGTCCTTGCCTGTGCGGCGCTGGTGGCGACGTTCCTGGTGGATGTGACGGCGGCGTTCATCGCGCTCGCGGTCTACGGGGTCGCGATCGCCTACTTCGGCCTCTACAGCCGCAAGCACCTGGTGGCGCGCGCGCCGGAGGAGGAGTTCGCGGCGCTGGCGGCGGCCGAGGCAGAGTTGGCACGCGACTGACCACCGCCGGCGGGCCGGCGGACGGACATCACACAGGCGAGGGGAAGCACGCGGTGAACAGGCCATTGATCGGCGTCAGCACCTACTGGGAGGCCAGGGCGAGCTGGGGCGTCTGGGAGCTTCCGGCGGCACTGCTGCCCGCCGGGTATCCGCTCCTTGTCCAGTCGGCGGGCGGTATCGCCGCGATGCTGCCGCCGGACGATCCGGAGTACGCCGCGTCGGCCGTCGCCCGCCTGGACGGCCTGGTGATCGCGGGCGGCCCGGACGTCGACCCCGCGCGCTACGGCGCCGAGCGGGAGGAGCGCACGGGCCCGCCCGCCCCCGAGCGGGACGCCTGGGAGCTGGCCCTGATCGAGGCGGCACTGGCGTCCGGCACACCCCTGCTGGGCATCTGCCGGGGCATGCAGCTGTTGAACGTGGCCCTCGGCGGGACGCTCGTCCAGCACCTGGACGGCCACTCGGAGAAGGTGGGCGCGTTCGGCACGCACGCCGTCAAGCCGGTCGCGGACACGCTCTACGCCTCGATCGTCCCGGAGACCTCCACCGGCGTCCCCACCTACCACCACCAGGCGGTGGACCGCCTCGGCGAGAACCTGACGGTCTCCGCCCACTCCGAGGACGGCACCCCCGAGGCCATCGAACTCCCCGGACCCGGCTGGACGCTGGGCGTCCAGTGGCACCCCGAGATGGGCGACGACACCCGGGTGATGCGGGCCCTGATCGAGGCTGCAAACAAGTTGTTCACAGCGAAAGGTTGACAGGGGATTGTTGTAGATCGCACGCTGGGCTCATGACAGCGACCTCCCGGCGGTCTGCCCCCGCCCCCTCCACCCCGCCGGACCC
>NZ_JASKYR010000233.1:0-10146 GCF_041028215.1 Streptomyces flavofungini | reverse complement strand
GCCGCCGGGTGGCACGGGTGTCAGTGGGCCAGGAAGGAGCCGAAGGCGACTCCGCCCTTCTCCGTGGCGCCGATCGCCTTCGGGCCGAAGGAGTCGATGCCGGTGGTGGTCAGGCCGCTCGCGGCGCCGCGCAGGTGCCAGACGGCGCCGGAGTCGGCGTAGGTGCCGTCCTCGCCGGGCGCGCCCACCGTCAGGTCGGCCCTGCCGTCCTTGTTGGTGTCGGAGAGCAGGACCGTGGCGCCGAACTTGTCGCCCTTCTCGGAGGCGCCGGGGACGCCCGTCGTGGACTGGTCGAAGGCCTGCGCGCCGGTGCCGGTCAGGCCGGAGCGGGAGCCCTTGAGCAGGACGACGCTGCCCGCGTCGGCGGTGGAGCCGATGTCCTCGCCGGGGACGCCGACGGCCACGTCCGCGAAGCCGTCGCCGTTCACGTCGCCCGCGCTGATGGCGGAGCCGAACTCGTCGCCCTCCTCACCGACGCCGGGCACGCCCGCGGTGTCCGCGGTGATCTTCGTGGAGCGGTCCGAGAGGCCGGACGCCGATCCGTAGCGGACGAGGACGGTGCCCTTCTGGTACGGCATGTCCTCGAAGTTGTTGCCGATGTCGCGGGTGACGAAGTCGCCGTAGCCGTCGCCGTCGATGTCGGCCACCGCGCCGCCGAGGGAGGGCGCGAGCTTCTGCGAGGTGGTGGCCACCCCGTTCTTGCCGCCCTTCCAGAGCTGGCTCTTGTGCGCCATCTCCTCGAAACCGTGGCTGGTGACGATGTCGTCGGCGCCGTCGCCGGTCACATCGCCGGTGACGAAGTCGCCGGGGCCGAAGGTCTGGCTGGTGACGATCCGCTGGGTGCTCGCGGCCTTGCCGTCCCGCTTGAACGGGCCGTACGCGATGGTCATGCCCGCGTCGTCGTTGTCCATCGGGTCCTCGGGCTCGGGGTACTCGGCCGTGACCAGGTCCCGCTTGCCGTCGCCGTTGAAGTCACCGGCGGTGACGCGCGCGCCGTTGGAGTCCAGCGAGACGCTGCCCTGGCCGCTGAGGCCCTGCGCGGAGCCCCACAGGACCACGGCCTTCTTGCCGCCGTTGACGACGAGGTCGGTGTAGCCGTCGCCGTCGAGGTCGGCGGCGGCCGTCTGGTTGCCGAAGTGCCCGCCGTCCGCGGCGGAACCGGGGACGCCCGCGGTGGCGCGGCTGATGGTGACGGCGTGCGCCTTGTCGGGGCCGTTCGCCGAGCCGTAGACGATCGAGACGCTGCCGGGGGCGTCGCTGTCGTACCCGCCGGGGGCCGAGATGGCGAGGTCGGCGTAGCCGTCCTTGTTGAAGTCGACGACCGGGGCCTTGGCGGCCCGGGGCGCGGCGGAGGCCGTGCCGGCGGCGGCTATGGCGAGCGGAGCGGTGAGCGAGACGACCGCGACGGCGGTGATGAGACTGCGACGCACGTGCTTGTCCTCCTGTGGGGAAAGTTAGTGGCACAGCTTGAGACGCCGGTCCCGCCGATTCGGTTGTACACCGCAGGGACTTTTTCGGGGCAACGTGGAGTAACCGCCCGTTCACCCGGCACTTTTCGTCGCATCTGCGAAGCTCCCGTGAACGTCGTTCAAAAGCCGCCTCAAGGGCGACTCTTCGCATACCACTTGCTGTCTGAACCGATCGTTCGCAGTCGATTACAGTGCTGCGCAGTCGCAATGGTCGATGCATGTCAAGGCACGGAGGGAGGTCCCGGTGGGCACAGCAGCAGCCACCGGTGTCTGGGGCCGCGCCGAGCAGCAGGACTTCCGCAGCCGGGTGCGCGGCACGCTCCTCGGGGCCGCCGTCGGCGACGCCTTCGGGGCGCCCCTGGACGGGCTCTCCCTGGACGGCGTGCGCGAGAAGCACGGCACCGAGGGACTGACCGAGCCCGCACCCGCGTACGGCAGACGCGGGGCGGTCACCGCCGCCACCCAGCTCACCCTCTTCACCGTCGACGGACTCATACGCGCCCAGGTGCGGCGCGACACCGGGGCCTGGCACCCGCCGACCGACCTGCACCGCGCCTACCGCCGCTGGGCCGCGACCCAGAGCGACTGGGGCCCTGACGAGCGGCGCGAGGAGGACGGCTGGCTCGCCCGCGAGGAGTGGCTGTACGCGCGGCGCGGCCCGTCCCGCGCCTGCCTCCTCGGCCTCGGCAACGACGTCATGGGCACCCTGGAGACCCCCAAGAACCCCGACGCGCGCGGCCCCGGGGCCGCCGTCCGGTCGGCGCCCTTCGGGCTGCTCGTCGGCTGGGAGCCGCAGCTCGTGCTCCAGCTCGCCGTCGAGTGCGCCGCCCAGACCCACGGCCACCCCGCCGCCCAGCTCGCGGCGGGCGCGCACACCGTCATCGTGCACGGACTCGCGCGCGGGGAGTCGCTGGACGGCGCGATCCAGCGGGCCCTGGCCCTGCTGGCCACCCGCCCCGGCCACGACACCGTCACGGACGCCCTGCGGCACGCCCTGGGCGCCGTACGCCAGGGCATGCCGTCGGCCGCCCGGGTGGCGGAGCTGCTCGGCGACGGCACCGCCGAGGGCGCGCTCGCCGTGGCGGCGTACTGCGCCCTGGTCGGCGAGGACGTGCGGCRCGGCMTMCGGCGKCCCCTCCTCCGCGACGGGCGCGCTCACCGGGGCGCTGCTCGGCGCGCTGCACGGCGAGACCGCGCTGCCGCCCGGCTGGCTCACGGAGCTTGAGGGCCGGGCGACCATCCTGGAACTGGCCGACGACTTCGCCATGGAGATGACCCAGGGCCCCGCGCTGCACGGCCCCGCGGTCTCCTCCCCGGGCTGGCTCGCCCGCTACCCCCGCGCCTAGGGGACCTGCCTCAGTCCTTCGCGGGCGCGCGCACCGCGCCGTCCCGCGGCTCAGCGGGGGAGGGGACGGCCGCCGCGCCCTCCTGGCCGTCGTCGCCGTCGGTGTTGATGCGCTCGATGAGCGCGTCCCGCTCGGGGGTGTCCTCCGGCTTCAGGTAGCCGATGACGACGTAGAGGACGAGCGAGACCGCGAGCGGGATCGACACCTGGTACTGAAGGGCGACACCGCCCTTGATCGCGTCGTTGATCGGGTAGTTGACCAGGTAGAAGGCGAAGAGCCCGGCGGCCCAGCTCGTCAGGGCGGCGGTCGGTCCCGACTTGCGGAAGGTGCGCAGCAGGCCCAGCATCATCGGGATCGCGATCGGGCCCATCAGACCGGCGACCCACTTGATGACGACGGTGATGATGTCCTTGAAGGCCGGTGAGTTCACCTGGGTCGCGACCGCCATCGAGAGCCCCAGGAAGACCACGGTGGTCAGCCGGGCGGCGATCAGCCCCTTGCGCTCGCTCCACATCCGCGCCCTGGCGGAGAGCGCGGGCGCCACGTCACGGGTGAAGACGGCGGCGATGGCGTTGGCGTCGGAGGAGCACATCGCCATGGTGTGCGAGAAGAACCCGACGATGACCAGGCCCAGCAGGCCGTGCGGCAGGAGCTGCTCGGTCATCAGGGCGTACGCGTCCGAGCCGTCGGGCTTCTTGGCGTCGACCAGCAGCGGCGACATCCACATGGGGAAGAAGAGGACGACGGGCCAGACGAGCCAGAGGATCGCGGAGAGCTTCGCGGAGCGCGCGGCCTCCTTGGCGTTCGCGGTCGCCATGTAGCGCTGCGCCTGGTTGAGCATGCCGCCGTTGTACTCGAAGAGCTTGATGAAGAGGAAGGCGAGCAGGAAGACCGTTCCGTACGGGCCGACCAGCGGTTTTCCGTGCCCGGCGAGCTCCGGCTCGTCCCAGACGCCGAAGAAGCCGCCGAACTCGCCGAGCTTCGCGACGACCGCCACGAACATGGCGATCCCGGCCAGCAACTGGATGATGAACTGGCCGAGTTCGGTGAGCGCGTCCGCCCACAGGCCGCCGATCGTGCAGTAGATCGCCGTGATCACGCCGGTGATCAGGATGCCCTGGTTGAGCGAGACCCCGGTGAAGACCGAGAGCAGCGTGGCGATCGCGGCCCACTTGGCGCCGACGTCCACGATCTTCAGCAGCATCCCGGACCAGGCGAGCGCCTGCTGGGTCCTGAGGTTGTAGCGGTTCTTCAGGTATTCGAGCGGCGAGGCCACGTGCAGCCGTGAGCGCAGCCGGTTGATGCGCGGCGCGAAGAGCCGGGCGCCGATGGCGATGCCGAGGGCGATGGGGAACGACCAGGTGACGAAGGACGTGACGCCGTAGGTGTACGCGATCCCCGCGTACCCGGTGAACATCACCGCGCTGTAGCCGGACATGTGGTGCGAGATGCCCGACAGCCACCAGGGCATCTTCCCGCCCGCGGTGAAGAAGTCACTGACGTTGTCGACCCTCTTGTGCGACCACACGCCGATCGCGACCATCACGCCGAAGTAGCCGATGAGCACGGCCCAGTCGAGACTGTTCATATGGCCCTCCAGGGGTCCGCCCGGTGAACTGCGCGGAGATGGCTCGCACTTCGCCGGTACCGGCCCTCGGGAACGCGATCGCCCCGGAAGTGCCCGCTCATCGTGGGTTCGGCCGCCGCTTCCGGACAACAGCGCGACAGGTCAAGAGGAAGTAAAATCGTTCGGTTAGCTGACTTACGTTCATGTATCTGACCCACCTTGGTTTCCTCGCGAGGGGGTCCGGAACGCAGGGAGGCCGTACGGAAGTGGTCTCCCGTACGGCCTCCGGCTGCCTTCGGCGGCGATGTCTAGCGCATGATCTCCCCCGCGTTGACCAGCAATGACTGGCCCGTGATCGAGCGCGCCCGGTCCGATGCGAGGAACACCGCCGCGTCGGCCACGTCCCCGTCCGTCGCCAGGTCGGGCAGGGCCATGCGCGCGGCGAGCCGGTCCCGCACCCGCGCCTTTGGGACGCCCTCGGTGTCCGCGGTGAACTGGACGTACGCCTCGACCGGCGGGCCCCACATCCAGCCGGGAAGGACGGTGTTCACCCGGATGCGGTCCGGGCCGAGCTCGTGCGCCAGGGAGTACATCGCCGAGGTCAGCGCGCCCTTCGACGCCCCGTAGGCCGCCTGGCGCACCTGCGAGGGCGCCGCGATCGCCGACTGCGTGCCGATGAAGACCACCGAGCCGCCGCGACGCTCCCTGAGTGCGGGGAGGCAGGCGCGCGTCATGCGCAGAGTGCCGAGCAGATTGACGTTGATGACCTCCTGCCAGGTGGTGAAGTCCGCGTCCGCGAGGCCGCCGAAGTGGCTGTCCCATGCCGCCACGTGGACGACCGCGTCGATCCCGCCGAAGCGTTCGCGGGCCAGGCCCGCCAGCGCCTCGCACTGCCGCTCGTCGGTGATGTCGGTGGCCAGGTGGGCGGTCCGCGCGCCCCCGGGATCGATCTCCGCGGCCGTCTTGGCGAGGTTCGCCGCCGTACGGGCGCCGAGCACGGCGTGGCCGCCGTCCCGTACGACGGCCGCCGCGACCTGGTGGCCGAGCCCGGCGCCGACGCCCGAGACGACGACGGTCTTTCCCTGAAGGAGCGACGGCTGCATGGGGCGCCTCCCGGCTCTGGCAGTTTTGCTGACGGGGCGTCAGAGTATGGGCGTGCATCGGAGGAAGGAAGGGGAGGGAAGTGAGTGCTGACCCCCGCGCGGGCGCCCGCGAGGACGCCCGCCAGGACCCGCGCGACCCCCGCGAGGACACCCGGAGCGACACCTACGCCGAACTCGCGGCCGTCGGACCCTACGGAGTGCACCCGGGGCACGCCCTGATCACCATGGTCGAGCCGCACCCGGGGCACGAGTACGCCTACAACCGCTGGTACGAGGACGACCACTACTACGCGGGCGCCATGGCCATGCCCTGGATGTACGCGGGCCGCCGCTGGGTGGCCACGCGGGACCTCCAGCTGCTGCGCCGCCCCGAGAAGTCCGCCGTCGCCGAGCCGGTCACCGCCGGGTGCTACCTCTCCACGTACTGGGTGACGGAGGGCCGCTACGACGAGCACATGAAGTGGACCGTCGGCATCAACAAGCGGCTCAACCGCGACGGCCGCGTCTATCGCGAGCGCCGCCACGTCTTCACCGCCTTCCAGGACCACGAGGCGACCGTCTACCGCGACGGCGCCGCGGGCCCGCGCGACTTCCACGCGCTCGACCACCCCTACCGCGGCCTCGTCCTCGAAGTGATCGACGCCGAGGACGCGGGGCGGCGGGCGGAGCTGCTCGCATGGCTGCGTTCCCGGGACCTGCCGCGCGCCCTGGCCGGTTCGCCCGCCGCGATGGTGACGGTCTTCCGGCCGACACCGCTGCCGGGCGACCGGATGACCTACGTGAAACAGGTGGAGGGCGTGGACACCCGGCTGACACTGCTGTGGTTCCTCCAGGAGGACCCGTGTGCGTGCTGGGAGGCATGTTTCGCCGGGCGGGAGGAGGCCGTGGCGGAGTCGGGGCTCGGACGGGTCGAACTCCTCGCGCCGTTCATCCCGACGGTGCCGGGCACCGATCTCCACGTGGACGAGCTGCGCTGACCGGGCACGGGTCGGCGGCCGGTCGCGCCGGACCATGACCGAGCCCCCTCGGCCGGGACGGCGGGCCAGTCGAGAGGGCTCATACGGTGGTGCTTATCCGGTTGTGGTGGTGCGGTTGTTCCTCCGGTGACCGGTGGGTCCGGCAGGCGCTGCTGAGTCACGCGAGATCGGCAGCCCCCCGGCTCACCTCGCTGATGAACGCGTTCCAGGAGTCGGTGGGGAAGGCGAGAACCGGCCCCTCGACGACCTTGGAGTCCCGCACGGAGATGCCGGTCTCCACCGGGGACTTGACCTCGACACACGCACCGTTGCCGGTGGAGTACGACGACTTGACCCACGTATTCGAAGAGCCTCGCTGAATTGCCATGTCTGCTCCGGTTGCCCAGTTGTTGAGTTGCTGTCCGCCGCGTGACCGCGGTTGGCGCCTTCGTGCCTGCTCGGTGCGGGCTCGATGGCGTGAATGACGCTACTCGCCAACATCGTCGGTTGAAGGAAGCGTTCACTCGACTGGATGGCATATTCCAAGGTGGTCTTCCGCCTCGCCGGGGCCAGGGTGTACCGTGCGGCATCTTTTCGCCGGAAGGCGGTCCGAAGCCCCGCGTCACGGGCACCTGGTCTAGCGGGCGTAGTCCTTGGCGATGTCGGCGATGAGCTGGCGTGACTGCTCGACGTTGAGTGCCTGGGCGCGCAGATGCTCGTACATGACGCTGTACTGCTGCACGTCGTTGGCCTTCTCCAGGTACAGGTCGCTCGTGACGCCCTCGATGTAGACCACGCTGGAGTCCGCGGCGTCGGGGAACTCCAGGATCGCGTACTGGCCGTTGAGGCCCGGGTGGGCGCCCATGTCGAACGGGATCACCTGCACCGTCACGTGCGGGAGCTGCGACTGCTCCACGAGGTGTTCGAGCTGATCGCGCATGAGGTGACGGGAACCGACCACGCGGCGCAGCGCGGACTCGTCGAGGACGGTCCACAGCCGCAGCGGGTTCTCCGGCGCGGAGATACGTTCCTGGCGGCGCATGCGCACCTGGACGCGCTTCTCGATGTCGGTGGGGGTGGTCTCCGGGAGCGCGCCGGTGATCAGTGCCTCGGCGTAGGCCCGGGTCTGCAGCAGCCCCGGTACGACCTGCGGGTCGTACACGCGCAGGGACGCGGCGTCGGTCTCCAGACCGATGTAGACGCTGTAGGGAATGTCGCCGAAGGAGTGCCACCAGCCCTGCTGGCGCGAGTCCTTGGCCATCTGCATGAGGGAGTCGACGATGCGGTGGTCCTCGACCTCATAGACCCCGCACAGGTCACGGACGTCTCGCTGGCTGATCGAACGGCGGCCGTTCTCAAGGCGGCTGATCTTCGACTGCGAGACGAGCAGTCTCTCGGCGACCTCTTCGGCCGTCATGCCCTTGAGCTCACGGAGCCGGCGCAGCTCCTGGCCAAGACGGCGTCGCCTGACGGTGGGATTGACATTGGACGCCACGGGACGTGCACCTCCGGCTTGCCTGCCTCGAATTTACGTATCTACTGCTCAGCAGAGTGCCACCTACGTGTGCGGCACCGCTGGGAAACAGCGGATGTACGAAATCGAGGGCGATGTCCAGGGGGTACGGCCGGCCCTGCGGCGCCAACGCGGGTGTGGCCGCGCGAGGGTGCCGCCGGTGCCGTCGCCCGGACGGTCCGGCAGCACTCCCCGCGCGGCTCAGCGGCTCCCGAACCGGGCCCGGGGGACTGCGGTGCGGCGCTGATACGGGTGATGCCTGTGATGCGGGTGTTACGAGCGGTGCGATGGTTCTGAGCGGTACGTGGTGCTGAGCGGTACGTGGTGCTGAGCGGTGCGTGGTGCGCGATGTGCGTGAGATGCGTGGTGACGCCTGGCGGTCGCCCGGCCGAGCCGAGCGGGTCACGTCTTGCTCAGGTCGTACTCAGTGGGCCACGGCGCGTGCCATGGATCCGCGGCGCGGCTGCATCGGGATCCGGTCCGGATCCGCCGCCGCCCTGGCGGGCTGCCGTCCGCCGGGGCCCGCTGGGCCCGCCGGTGCGGCGCTGCGTCGCGGCTGGGCCGCCACGCCGTTCTGGACGTCCATCACGGCGTGCGCCACGAGGCCGCCCATGGGGTCGTGCCTGATCAGGTCCCGGAGGCGGGAGCGCGATGAACGCCCCTCGTTCCCGGGGTACAGATGCTTGCCGAGACCGACCGCGTGGGCCAGCGCGGCGAGCGCCGCGGTCCGCGGGTCCGGCGGTACGCCGGTGCGGATCGCCGAATCGAGCCGGGACCTGATTTCCCGGCTGATGGCCGTCTCCGTCGCTTGGTAGCGCGTCGTCGGCAGCACCCCGCACATCTGGCCCGCCACGGCATGAACCATGCCGCACCGCTCCAGGTGCGAGAGGTACGTCTGGCGCAGCCCCAGCCGGGGCCCGCCGATCCAGTGGACGGCCCGAACCGGGCTGCCGCGCCTGCGCAGCAGTTCCAGTGCGGAGTCCAGAGTCGGATCTCCGGTCGGCCGTGGCATCACCACGGCGATACGATCCCCGTCTGGGGCTATCCGTCCGGCCAGCGCCAGCTCCACTAGCTGTGCTCCGGCCAGACCGAGGTCGAGCGACTGCGGCTGCGCTGTGGTGCCCGTGGCCGGGTCCAAAGCGAGCAGCAGAAGCTCCTCCGGAATTGTTCTGCGGCTCCTGCCCATCCATGCCTCCCCGCGTGGATGAATGACAGGGTGACCCCTCTCACATTGGTCTGTCGAGAGCGCGTGGGCGGGATGTACGGGAACCAGTAGGTATGTCGTTCTCGTCTACCACGGGGGTTAAGCCCTCACACAGGACACTGGTACACGGTTCGGACAGTGGGGTCCGGCCGGATTTGGCGCACGGTCAGCACACGGTCAGCATTCAGCATCGGCATACGGCATGGCGTACGAGGAGGCATCGGTGGCGGGCGAGACCCCCGACAGGTCGAAGCAGCGGAAGTCGTCGGGGAACCCGACTGCGGCGTCTGTGCCGGCGGCGGACGAACGGGACCCGCGGCTCGCGGTGACCCGAGAGGTTCCCGCGGCGCGCGAGGAGCGGCCCTCGGGCCCCCCGAAGCCGGCGGCATCCCCGGAGGCCTCGGGGTCCCCGAAGCCCGCCCAGGCGGAGTCTTCGGAGTCCTCGGAGCCCCCGGCGGCGTCCGCGGGCGGCACGGGCAAGGGCACGGGCACGGGCAACGGCGACGCACGCCTGCGGGACGCGGTGGCGGCGTGGGTGGCGAGCGCGGACGAATCCCCCGCGGAGGACGAGGCGGCGCCCACGTCCGGCCCCGCGGCGAAGGACACCGGGAACGGTGCGGCGCGGGGCGCCGAGGCGGAACCCGGCGCGGGTGCGACGCCGGGTCCGGCCGAGACGCGGGCCGAGGACGCGGCCGGGTCCGAGTCGGACGCTGAGACGACGCCCGGTGCGGGGGGCGGTGAGCGCGACGCGGCTGAGGCGTCCGGCCCGGACGCCACGGACGTGCGGCCCGGTGCGGGGGCCGAGCCCGAGGCGCCCCTGAAGGGCGACGACCCCGCTGAGCCGGACGCCGACGCGAAGCCTTCGGCTCCCGCGAAGGGTGACGCTCCGGCGGAGCCCACGGCCGAGAACGGGACGTCGAGCCATGACGCCGACGCCGCCGAGCCCGACGCCGCTGGTTCCGGCTCCGACGCCAAGCCCTCGGCCCCC
>NZ_JASKYR010000232.1:0-10911 GCF_041028215.1 Streptomyces flavofungini | reverse complement strand
GCGTAGTACATCGCGCGACGGATCACGCCCTCGGGCGTAGCACCTCCGGGGTACGCGATGACCCGTACGCGGAGGGATTCGCCGCCCCCGCCCCCCTCGTAGCTTCGTGATCACGTCACGTCGTCGATGTTCGAGGGGCCGCGGGGATTCATGCACGGCAAGTACGGCAAGGCTTTCGCACCGGAGTACCAGGGCCGTCTCGGCTCGGAGCTGAGCGTCAACTCGTCCTACGAGGAGGTGCTCGCCACGGCGGGCCGCGCGCTCTCCCGGGCGGGCGGCGCGGCCGAGCGGGCACGCGCCGCCCTCGCGGTGGCCGAGGCCAACCGGCGGCTCGGCCGGGTGGACGACGCCGGTGCCGCCTGGCGGCAGAGCTACCGCAGTGCCCGCACCGCGGGGGACCACGGCGCCATGGCGTGGGCGCTGTGGAGCGGCGGCACGCTCGCCCGGCAGTGCGGCGCGCTGCCGCTGGCCCGGCGGCTGCTCGCCCGTTCCGTCACGCTCGCCTCGGACAGCGGCGACCGCCTCGCCCATGGCTACGCGCTCGCGGGCCTCGCCGAGACCGGCCGCATCCAGGGCGACTACGCCGCCGTCGCCGAGCTCCACGAGCAGCTGCTCGAACAGGGCCGCGCGCACGGCGAGGCCCGGCACATGGTCTGGGCGATGACCGGCATCGCCCAGATGCACCGCAACACCGGTGAGCACACCAAGGCCCTTGAGCTGTTCGAGGAGTGCGTGCGGATCTCCACGGAGGCGGACGACGCCCGGGGGCGCGCCTGGTCGCTGCGGGGCGTGGCCGACGTCCTCTCCCTGCGGGACGAGCCGGACCGGGCGCTCGCGCTGCTCTCCACGGCCGAGGAGGTCTGCCGGGCCATGGACCTGGCGAGCGCGCTGGCCTACAACCTCAAGATGCGCGGCAACGTCCTGTACCGCGCGGGGCGCTACGCCGAGGCCCGCGACACCTATGCCGTCGCCCTGGACGAGTTCACCGCCATGCGGGAGCCGCGCGGAGCCGCGCTGTCCCGCCTCGGGCTCGCCAAGTGCCGCGCCCGGCTCGGCCGCGACCGCGCGGACACCCTCGCCGAACTGGACGCCCTGGAGGCCGACTTCGGGCGCATGGGGCTGCGGCACGCTCGCGACATGGTGATCGCCTTCCGTGCCGAGACGGCGGCCGAAAGAGCCGCCGTCAGCGCGTAGGTTCACCGGCCGTCTTGAGTGACTGAAAGCTCCATGAAATTACCTATAGCCGGTATAGGCATTATGGCTGGTATTGCTGGCATTGCCGGTTTCTGGCGTCGTTCGTTCTTCTGGGCGCTCCCCCTTCTCTGGACCTTCGCTCTCGGCTTGTGGGGCCTTTCGCGGCAGCACACGGTATGGCGGGACGAGGCGGCGACATGGCAGGTGGCACAGCGGCCCGTCGCTGACATCTGGCGCATGCTCGCGCAGGTCGATGCCGTGCACGGGCTCTACTACCTGCTGATGCATGGCGTCTTCGAGTGTTTCGGCCCCGGTACCACGGCCCTGCGGCTTCCCTCCGTGCTCGCCATGTCGGTCGCGGCGGCGTGTGTGGCGGCCATCGGCCGTCGGCTGGCGGGCCGCTGGGTCGGGGTGGCGGCGGGGCTTGCGTTCGGGCTGCTGCCTGCCGTGCAGTTCTATCTGCAAGAAGGGCGCCCGTACGCGCTCGTCGCCATGGGTGCGGGTATCTCCACCCTCTCGCTGGTGGTCATGCTCGGTCAGGGTGGACGCTCGAAGTCATGGGCCGTGTACGCGGGCTCGGTGCTGGTGTGCGCACTCCTGAACTGGCTGTCCCTGTTGATATTGCCCGCGCACCTGCTGACTCTGGCCTGGGTGAAGGCCGGACGTGGGGTGTGGGCACGTTGGGCGGGCGCCGCAGCCACCGCGACGGCGGGTGCGTCGCCGCTGATCCTGTTCAGCCGGACGCAGTCGGACCAGGTCTCCTGGATTCCACCGCTGACATGCCACATGCTGATCGGACCGGCCATTGTGCTGGCCATCGGCGGGTTCGGGGCGCTCGCGGACCGTCGACGGGCCGGCCGGCTGTCGATCGCGGCTGTGGGCTTGCCTCTGCTGGCGGTCCCGCACATCGGCTTGGTCGGCCTGTCCCTGGTACAGCCGTTGTTCCTGGACCGCTACATACTGTTCAGCATGCTCGGTCTCGCCCTGCTGATCGGTGCGCTGCTCGGTGCGGCGGTCGACGCGATCGGCAAAGGGGCCGCACGGACCTGGATGTGGTTCCTTCCAGCAGCACTGTCGCTGGCTGTCGTCGCGCTCATGCCGCAGTTGTCGGCCAAGCGCTCCCCTGCCAGTCGAGTCGATGACGTCCTGGCCTCCGCGAAGGACGTGGGGCGGTTGAAGAGCGAGGGAGACGCGGTGCTCTTCGTCCCGGCGGCTCGGCGGGACACGGCGCTGGTCTCGCCCGGACACTTCACCGGCCTGCGGGACATCGCTCTGGCGCGGTCCCCTTCGGCATCCGGGACCCTGAAGGGTCTGGAGGCGAGCCCCGGCCGGATAGAGCGGGCCGTGCTGGCACAGCGGCGCATACTGCTGGTCACCGATGCGCCCGAGGTGGCTCAGCCTGTTGCGGCTGAGCGCGACGACGCGAAGATGTCTGCCCTGAGGACGCACTTCATCGCGGTGGCGGACCGGCAGGTCCACGGACGACGGGTGACGGTGTACGAGCGACGACCGTAGTGCCCCTCGGAACTCACCGTTCAGCGCGTGAGCGTGATGCGGATGCCGACCGTACCGTCCAGGCCGCGCCTGATCCTGCTGCCCAGCAGCGTGAGGAAGCCGACGACCTTGTACTTGCGGTTGATGAGGGTGCGGTAGCGCGCGGTGACCTCGGGCCCGCAGATCTCCGCGGTCGCGGGCGCCTGCGGACCGGTCGGGTTGCCCCGCACGTCGCACGGGCCCACCATGACGTCCGCGCGCCGCCGGATGCGCTTGACCTTCCAGGACTCGCTGGGCGTCCAGATGCCGAGCGCGTCGCCGTCGGGCACGACCCAGACCGGGCTCGGCACCAGGGTGCCGTCCTTTCGGGCGCTGCTGACCAGCAGGTACTTTCCGGCGGCGAGCCGGGTGAGCCGCGCTTCGAGGGTCTCACCGGAGGTCTCGTCCGGGGTGTCGGGCGCCGTGTCGTCCGGGGTGTCGTCCATGACGGGAGTCTAGGCGGGCCCGGCGTGACATGACCCGGCCCGGTGCCGTCCGTAACCCTTTATGTTGGTTACATGGCCCCATCCGCTGCCCCCGGCATCCTGCTGCGCTCCCACACCGGCGCGGGCTACCGCTTCGACCCCGGCGCGCTCTGCCTCGAACTGCTGACGACCGGCGGCCCCGGTGAGTTCCGGCGGTACGAGGTGCTGCACGCCCCGGACGACCTGGCCGCCTGGGCCGAACGCTCACGGCTCACCCCCACCCCCGCTGTTGAGGTGTCCGGGGCCGAGGTGGCCGAGGCCCGGCGGCTGCGGGACGCGCTGTTCCGCGCGACGACCGCCCGCGCCCTGGACGAGACACCCGACCCCGCCGACATCGCCGCCGTCAACGAAGCCGCCGCCCACCCGCCGCTGGCCCCGGTGATCGGCCCCGACGGCGAGCGGTCCTACCGGCAGCCCGCGGACGGAACCGCGCTGCTCTCCACCGTCGCCCGCGACGCGGTGGAACTCCTGACGGGCCCCTTCGCCCACCGCATCCGCAGGTGCGCCTCCGACAACTGCTACCTCCTCTTCGTCGACACCTCACGCCCCGGCCGACGCCGCTGGTGCTCCATGGAGCACTGCGGCAACCTGCACAAGGTGCGGACACTGCGCGCGCGCCGCGCGGACGAGGGCTGAGCACGGCGCCACCTAACCGCCGTCCGGGCCGCCCCGTGCCGTACGGAAGCGTGCGGCATACGCCGACGGCGTCGTCCCGAGGTGCCGGGCGAAGACCCTGCGGAGCGTTTCGTCGCTGCCCAGGCCGCTGCGCAGCGCGGCGTCGGTGACCGAGTCGCCGCGCTCAAGGAGGATGCGGGCCGCCTCCACGCGCATGCGCTCCACGTGGGCGGCGGGCGTGCTGCCCACCTGCTGGGCGAAGAGCCGCGAGACATGGCGGGCGCTGAGGCTCGCCCGCGCGGCCAGCGCCCGCAGGCTGTGATCGGCCGCCGGGTCCGCGGCGATGGCGTCCAGGAGCGGACGCAGCACCGGATGGCGGGTCGTCGCGGTGCGCGACGCCGCCGAGAACTGGGACTGCCCGCCGGGGCGCTGGAGGAAGACGACCAGGTCGCGGGCGACCCGGCGGGCCTCGTCCGGCCCGTGGTCCGCCTCGACGAGCGCCAGGCACACGTCGATGCCCGCGGTGACACCCGCCGAGGTCAGGACCGAGCCGTCCTGGACGTAGATGGCGTCCGGGGTGACGGTGGTGTCGGGGTAGGCGCGGGCCAGGTCGTCGGCGTACTCCCAGTGGGTGGTGGCCCTCCGGCCCCGCAGCAGTCCGGCGGCCGCGAGGGCGAAGGCCCCGGTGCACACCGACGCCACCCGGCCCGCGCCGGGAGCGAGCCGGGCCACCAGTTCCACGAGTCCGGGGCGCTCATCGAGGAGACGCAGGTCAGCGGGGCCCGGGACGACGAGGGTATCCACCCGTCCCGCGTCGTCGGCGGTGAGGTCGGCGGCGATGCGCAGTCCGGTGGAGGTGGTGACGTCGCGCCCGTCGGGCGTGCCGACCCGCACCCGGTAGGCCCCGGTGGTGCGGGCCGCCGTGTGGAAGACCTCCAGCGGGGCGGCCACGTCCAGGAGGCGGGCGCCGTCGAAGGCGAGGACGAGGACGTCGTGGACGGGCCGCCCGCTCCCGTCGCCCCTGGATGACTGGCGCATGGCTCCAGGGTAGACGGCGGCGGTGTCCGGATCTGTGGGATTCCTGTCCCGGTGGACATGGCGGGTCCGCACCCGCTGCCCCAGGCTTGAGTACGCAACGAGCCGCACAGGCTCTGGGGCCCGATGACAGGAGCCGCCCGATGAATGCACAGCCGTCCTCCGCCGCCGGAATCTCCGTTCCGGACTCCAAGCTGGCCGCCGAGGCGACCGCGCTCGTCCGCGACACCACGGACGATCTGATCTACGACCACTCCCGCCGCGTGTACTGGTTCGGCAGCCTCCAGGGCCGCAACCGCGGCCTCGACTTCGATCCCGAGCTGCTCTACATCGGCGCCATGTTCCACGACCTGGGCCTCGGCGAGCGCTTCCGCTCCAGCGGGCGCCGGTTCGAGGTCGACAGCGCCGACGAGGCCCGCCGCTTCCTGGCGGGCCGGGGAGTGCCGGAGGACGGTGTGCGGCGCGTATGGACGGCCATCGCGCTGCACACCACCCCCGGCATCCCCGCCCATATGGAACCCGAGGTGGCCCTGGTGACCGCCGGGGTGGAGTACGACGTACTCGGCATCGGCTACGACGACATCACCGATGCGGACCGCGCCGCGATCACCGCACTGCATCCGCGCCCGGACTTCAAGCGGCGCATCCTGGCGGCGTTCACCGAGGGCATCGCCCCGAAGCCGGAGACCACGTTCGGCAATGTGAAGGCCGATGTCCTTGAGCACTTCGTGCCCGGTTTCCGGCGGGGCGACTTCGTCCAGGTGATCCAGGACTCGCCCTGGGACGAATAGCTCTCGGAGCTGGCACACGGAGCAGCTCGCGGAGCCGGTTCACTGGTTGCTCTCAGAACTTCACGAACTCCAGCGCGTCGGCGAGCGTGGCGCAGAAGCGGGCCTGCTGCCGGGCGCTCGGCGGCAGTTCGGGGTTCCAGGGCAGCGTCCGGACGCCGGGGCCGAGGGCGTCGCCCAGCGCGGCGGCGTTGCCGCGCACGTCGGTGAGGACGAGGTCCGGTTCCAGGGCGGACGCCTCCGCCCAGGTCGTCGTGGTCCAGTTGGCGCCCTGGCCTGGCGCCGGGTCCACGAGGCCGACACCGAGGCCCGCGAGCGCGGCCAGGTCGGGCCAGGCGTAGGGCCGCGCCAGATGTACGGAGTCCGGGCCCGCCGGGGAGAGGGCGAGCACGCGCGGCCGCACGGGACCGGCCGCCGCCGCACTGACCTCGCGCTCCACCGCGGCAAGGTCGAGTTCGTCGTCGCGCTGTTCCGGTGCGCCCAGCGTGCGGGCGAGAGCCGTGACCCGACCCCTGATCCCGGCGAGGCTGCGGCCCCTGCCCACGTCGAGCACCGCGAGCGGCACCCGCTCCTCCAGGTGTTTGGCGGCCTCCGGGTCGATGCCGTAGACCTGGCCGCCACCGTAGGTGAGGGCGACGATCAGGTCGGGCTCCGCGTCGAGCAGCGCCTCGGTGTCCAGCGCCTGGCCCGCGCCGAAGTAGGCGATCTCCGGCAGGGGCAGACTGCCCGACTTGGCCGCGTCCGGCACGGCCGGATCGTCGTGCGCCGATCCGAAGACGCCGAGCGGACGTATGCCGTGATCGTGCAGTGCCGCGCCGGTCGGCAAGTAGGTGACGATGCGGGCCGGACGGCTCGCGGCCCGCACGAGGTGGTCCCGGTCGTCGGTGAACTCCCATGCGTGGCGTTCGTGGGTGGTCTCATGTGCCATGGTGCGACTCCTCCCGCTGCTCCCGTACCACGGCCCGACCTCGTGTGATGTCTGCCCTGTCGCGAGGTTTCCACCGTGGCCGTACCGGAGCTACCTGCCCGGGGCCGACTTGCGGTACACAGGCCCGCCGGGCGCGGCGCGGCTCGGAGGTGGCACGGAGGCGGCGCTCCGGGGGGGGGCGGCAGGGTTCACGCCGGGGTGTCGTGGCGCCCTGTCATGCCGTGGCCCCCCGTCCTGTTCTGACTGCCCATCACGTCGAGGTCGCCAGGAACTGGGTCGCCGCCAGCTCTCCGTACAACGGGTCCGACGCGACCAGTTCGGCGTGGGTGCCCACCGCCCGCACCCTGCCCGCGTCCATCACCATGATCCGGTCCGCCATCGTCACCGTCGACAGGCGGTGGGCCACCACCAGGACCGTGACCTCGCGGGAGACCTCCGCGACGACATCGCGCAGGGCCAGTTCATTGACCGCGTCCAGTTGCGAGGTCGCCTCGTCGAGGAGGAGCAGGCGGGGTTTCCTGAGCAGCGCCCTGGCGATCGCGACGCGCTGCCGCTCGCCGCCGGACAGCTTCGAACCCCGGTGACCGACCAGGGTGTCCAGGCCCTCGGGCAGCCGCTCCACCAGACCGTCGAGGCGCGCGCGGACGAGGACGTCGCGGATCTCGGCGTCGGTGGCACCGGGCGCGGCGAACACGAGGTTCTCGCGCAGGGTGCCCGCGAGGACGGGCGCGTCCTGCTCCACGTACCCGATCGCGGCCCGCAGTTCGGCCAGCGGCCACTGCCTCACATCCTCGCCGTCTACGAGGACGCGCCCGCCCGTCGCCTCATAAAACCGCTCGACCAGCCCGAACACCGTCGTCTTGCCCGCGCCCGACGGGCCCACGAACGCCGTCATACCGGGGCCCGGCACCTCGAAACTCACACCGTGGTGGACATTGGGCAGCTCCTCCCGGTAGCGGAAGGTCACCTCGTCGAAGGCCACCGAGGCCGGTCCGGCGGGACGCGCGGTGCCGCCTCCGCCCGGCTCCGTGAGCGGCTCGGTCTCCAGCCGTTCCGCCTGCACGATCCTGGCCACCGCCGCCGAACCCACCTGGTACTGCGACGCCGCCTCGACCATGCGCGACACCGGGTCGATCAGATAGAAGAGGAAGAGCAGGAAGGCGACCAGCGTCGAGACGGATATCGCGCCGGACGCGACGCGCGCGCCCCCGATACCGAGGACGGCGAGGAAGGACACCTGCACGGCCAGGCCGACCGAACTCGCCGCCACCGACTGCCACTTCGCCGTCCGCACGCCGTGCCGCCACGCCTCGCGCGCGGCGTCCTGCACCACCGCCGCCTCGCGTTCCTCGGCGCCGGAGGCCTTGAGCGTACGGAAGGCTCCGAAGGCCCGTTCCAGAGCGGTGGAGATCGTGCCCACCGCCTCCTGGGCGCGCCGCGTGGCCTGCGCGATCTTCGGCATGACCAGGGACACCGCGCCGCCGATGAGCACGATCACCCCGAGCGTGACGCCGAGGAGCACCGGGTCCATCAGCCCCATCAGCACGATGGTCGCGACGAAGGTCAGTCCGCCGGAGACCACCGAGACCACCGACTGGGTGGTGACGGCGCGCAGCAGCGTCGTGTCCGAGGTGATGCGTGACATCAGGTCGCCCGGCTGGGTCCGCTCCACCTCGGGGAGGCGCAGCCGCAGCAGCCGCCCGATCAGGGTGCGCCGTGCGGCGAGCACCACCGACTCGGCGGTGCGCTCCAGTATGTACGCACCGACCGACTCGATCGCGGTGCCCAGGATGACCAGGGCGGTGAGCAGCAGCAGGATTCCGGCGACGGAACCGTCACCGCCGAGCCGGTCCACGAGCTCCTTGGCGGCCAGCGGCTGGGCCAGGCCGGTCGCCGCTCCGATCAGCGTGAGCAGGGCGCCGAAGGCGACGGCGGCGCGGTGCGGGCGGAAGTGGCGGTACAGGGCCTGCCAGGTCTCCTTGGCGGGCAGTCGCTCCGTGGCGGCCTCCTTCCGGTCGCCGGTTCGGACGTCGGGTCGGTCGTGGGGTCCGGGAGGGGCATCGGTCCCACGTCGGTCATCGGGTTCGGGTCTGTGCTGGGCGTCGTTCGGGGACGTCTGGGTCACGGCGGCATCGGTCACGTCGTGCAGGACGCGACAGGCGCCGTTCCACCTGACTGATCGATCGGCATCGGTGTCGGCAACGCACTGACACCACGGCTCCCGGGCATCAGCACAGCCCTCGGACATCAGCACGGCCCCCGGGCGTCAGCGGCGCAAGCCCGGCAGCAGCCGCAGCTCCGGTATTCGGAACAGCCGCGCGAGCAGCAGGTACCCCACCGCCATCGTCACGCCACCGGCCGCCAGCGCCAGGGCGGTCGAGACCGTGCCCGTCGGGGCCGCCTCACCGCCCGCGCGTGCGGCGGCCCAGCCGAGCGCTCCGGCACCGGCGGAGGCGAGCGTCAGCTTGCCGTAGGTCCGGGCGAGCCTGCGTCCGTCCAGGTATCCCCCGAGCCGTCGGCGCAGCAGCCGAGCGGTGATGAGCAGGCCTATGACGTAGGACACGGTGTAGGCGGCGGCCATGCCGGTGACCGCCCAGCGCGGGGACAGCAGCCAATGGCAGGCGGCTGCCAGGGCTATGTTCAGGCCCGCGATCGTCGTCGCCATCCAGAAGGGGGTGCGGGTGTCCTCGTAGGCGTAGAACCCGCGCAGGAGCAGATACTGCGCGGAGAACGGGATGAGGCCGAGGCCGAACGCCTGGAGCATGTGGCCCAGGGGCTCGGTGGCTCCGGCGTCGGACGTGCCGTGGGCGAAGAGCAGCTCGGCGGTCTGCTGTCCGAAGGCCAGGAAGAAGAACCCCGCGGGCACGATCACGGTGCCGGTGACGCGCAGGGCGCGGGAGAGCTCGGCGCGCAGATCGGCGGTGCGGCCCTCGGCCGCCGCCTTGCTCATCCGCGGCAGCAGCGCGGTGACCAGGGAGACGGTGACGATGGACTGCGGAAGGAGCCAGATGGTCTGTGCGTATGAGTACGCCGTGTATCCGACGCCGTCGTGCGGCAGCCGCTGATCGGCGGCGTTGGCGAAATTGCTGACGACGGTCAGCGCGGCCTGGTTGGCGAGGACGAGGAGCAGGGTCCAGCGGGCGGCCCGCACGCTCTTGCCGAGGCCGGTGCCGCTCCAGTCGAACCGGGGCCGGAAACGCAGACCGGCGGCGCGCACGAACGGCACGAGCGCGAGGGCCTGCACGGCGATGCCGCAGGTGGTGCCGATGCCGAGGAGCCTGACGTGGGCGGCGCCGATGTCCCGCACGCTGTCGGGAACCGTCATCAGGCCGAGGTACATGCCGAACATCGCGACGAGCACCACGTTGTTCAGCACCGGGGTCCACATCATCGCGCCGAACTTCTCGCGGGCGTTCAGGACTTGGCCGAGCATGGCGAAGAGTCCGTAGAAGAAGATCTGCGGGAGCAGGAACCGCGCGAAGACGACGGTGAGCTCGAACGCCTCGTGGTTGCCGGGGGTGTCCCGCATATAGAGGCCGACCATCTGCGGTGCCGCCCATACCGCGAGCGCCGTGCCCACCCCGAGGACGCAGACGACCAGGGTGATCAGGCGCTGCTCGAACGCCGTGCCCCCGTCGGGGTCCTGCGCGCGGGAGCGCACCAGCTGGGGCACCAGGACGGCGTTGAGCGCGCCGCCGATCAGGAGCGTGTACAGGCTGGTGGGGACGGTGTTGGCGGTGTTGTACGTACTCGCGAGCAGGCCGGTGCCGAGCGCGGCGGCCTGGAGGACCTGCCGGATCACCCCGGTGGCCCGGGAGACCACGGTGCCGAAGGCCATCAGGAGCGAGGAACGGGCGAGCGTCACCATGCCAAGCGCTCCGCGTCCCGGTTCACCGGCTCGGCAAGTCGGTTCACCGGCTCGGCAAGTCGGTTCAGCGGCTCCGCGGGCCGACCGCTCCCGCCGGTCCCGCCGGGTTCTTGGTTCATGCGCCCGATCTTCGCACGCAGCACTGACAACGGGCCCTGAGCAGGGACTTCGCGAATTACGACGAGGCCCGTGGGACGCGGGGCACGGAGTATGGGGCACGGAGTACGGGGGACGGGGCACGACGGGCACGGGAGAATCCCGCCCTCCCCCACCTCACCGCGAAATCGCTCCCAACAGCGCCTTCGCGCAGAGATCCCGTACCTGCTCCCGCGTGAGCTCGGGCTCCTCCAGCCACTCCAGGCACACGGCCACCATGAAGGCCAGCCAGCCGCGGACCGCGAGCCGCAGGGCCGGTGGGTCCTGGATGGTGTCCGTGGTGGCGGGGTCGGCGGCGAGGGCCGCGAG
>NZ_JASKYR010000231.1:0-10954 GCF_041028215.1 Streptomyces flavofungini | reverse complement strand
ACACGGGCGGGGCGCCTACCGCGTCGTGGAGGTCGACGACCCGAGCCGGGACCGGCGCCCGATGGACCGCTCCGCGTACGCCGGTGCCGTGCGGGACTGGCGCACCAGCCGCGCCGACCTCTTCGAGCGGGTGCTGCGCGAGGAGTTGACGCCGGGGGAGACCGGCGCGTTCCTCGTCTGGGGCGACCCCTCGCTCTACGACAGCACGCTCGGCATCCTCGCCGACATCGAGGCCCGCGGCGCCCTCTCGCTGGACGTCGAGGTCTTCCCCGGCATCACCAGCGTCTCGACCCTGGCCGCCCGCCACCGCGTCCCGCTCAACCAGGTCGGCCGCCCGGTGCACATCACCCCCGCGCGCCGCCTGCGCGAGGTGGGCCGGAACGACGACGGCGACATCGTCGTCATGCTCGACGCGCACGAGTCGTTCACCGAGGTCGAGGACGACGACATGCACATCTACTGGGGCGCCTACCTCGGTACGCCGGAGGAACTGCTGATCTCCGGTCCGCTGCGCGAGGTGTCCGCCCGTATCCGCGAGACCCGTGCCGAAGCACGCGCCCGGCACGGCTGGATCATGGACACCTATCTCCTGCGGCTCGTGGACCCGCCGTCCGGGACGCCGACCGCCTGATCACCGGTGGGCTCAGGGGCTCGGGTCCCCGCTGTCAGGATGTCGGCGCGGACATCTCCTGGGTGCCGATGGCCGCGAGCAGGGCGAGCCGGTCGGCGCTGTCCGTGCCGACCGCGGGGGTGAACCACAGCAGCCGCTGCCGCCCGTCCTCGCTGAACAGGTGGAGGCAGTTGACCTCGATCAGGCCGAGCGCGGGGTGGATGAGGCGCTTGCGGTCGTCGCGCCGGAAGGCCACATCGTGCTCGGCCCACAGCCCGGCGAACTCGGCGGAGGCGTCGAGCAGCGCGCTGATCAGGCTGGTCGCCTCGGTGTCCCTGGCGTCCCGCCGGGCGGCGGCCGCGCGCAGATCGGCGACGAAGGAGCGGGACTGCCGCTCGTGGTCGGACTCGGGGTGGATGCTTCGGGCGTCCGGCTCGGTGAACCACCGGTGCAGGTAGCTCGCCCGGGCCCCCGAGAGGTTGGTCTGCTCCCCCAGCAGGGCCACCGCGAGCGGATTCTGTACGAGGGTGACGTGCAGGTCGGTGATGACCTGGGCGGGGGTCGCGGGCAGGCGGTCCAGGAGGTCGAGCATGCCGGGATGCACATGCGATCCCGCGCTGCCCTGGACGGGCACCGGGCGGTCCGCCAGGTGGTACAGGTAGTCGCGCTCGTCGGCGGTCAGGCGCAGGGCCCTGGTCAGGGCAGCGAGCATCTGCTCGGACGGCTGGGATCCGGCTCCGCGTTCGAGTTCGTTGTAGTAGTCCACCGACGCCCCGGCGAGCTGGGCGACCTCGTCACGCCGCAGTCCGGGCACGCGGCGCCGGGGCCCGGCGGGGAGCCCGACCTCGCCCGGACGGATGCGGTCACGCCGCGAACGCAGGAACGCACCGAGTTCGGTGTACTTCGCAGAAGCCATGCCCCCCATTCTGCGCCGGGCCGGGGCGCTGACCCAGGGGATGTCATCCCCTGGTTGCGCGGGCCGGGACCGCGCATGGTGGAGGACATGACCACGAACCACCAGACGCACGCAGCGGCAACCGAGAGGGTTGCCATCGTCACCGGCGGATCGCGCGGCATCGGCCGCGCGGTCGCCGAGAGACTCGCCGACGACGGTTTCGCCGTCGTGGTGAACTACGCCCGCGACGCGGCTTCCGCCGAGGAGACGGTCAAGGCGGTCACCGCCGCCGGTGGCCGCGCGCTGGCCGTCCAGGCGGACGTCGCGGACGAGGACGCGGTCGCCGCGCTCTTCGACCGTACGGAGCAGGAGTTCGGCGGCGTCGACGTCGTCGTGAACGCCGCGGGCCGGATGGCGCTCTCACCCGTCGCGGACCTCGACCTCGCCGACCTCGACGCGGTGCTCCGCACCAATCTGCGCGGCACCTTCGTCGTGGCCAGGCAGGCCGCCCGGCGCCTGCGTGCGGCGGGCTCCCTGGTGACCTTCTCCACGTCGGTGGTCGGCACCCAGTTCCCCACGTACGGCGCGTACGCCGCGAGCAAGGGCGGCGTCGAAGCGCTCACGATGATCCTCGCCCGCGAGCTGCGCGGCCGGGACATCACCGTGAACACCGTCGCACCCGGGCCCACCGCCACGGACATGTTCCTCGACGGCAAGACGCCCGAGCAGATCGAGCAGCTCGCCAAGACCCCGCCTCTGGAGCGGCTTGGCACCCCGCAGGACATCGCCCGGGTGGTGGCCTTCCTCGCCGGTCCTGAGGGGCACTGGGTGAACGGCCAGACCCTGCGGGCCAACGGCGGCATGGTGTGAGCGCGGGGCCAGGCCCGGCCCACCTCGCGCCCCGAACTCCCCGCCCAGCACCCTTACCCGAGCACTCTCACTCAAGAAATCTCGCACAAGCACAAGGAGCCATCCATGCCCTTCGCCCACTTCAAGGTCCCCGCGGGTACCGTCACCGCCGAGGACAAGCGGAAGATCGTCGAGCGCACGACCGACCTCTACGCGGAGATTTACGGTGAGCGGGCCCGTCCCACCACCGTCGTGCTCGTCGACGAGGTCCCCGACGGGGGCTGGGGCGTGGGCGGCGACGTCCTGACCGCCGCCATGCTCAACGGCGGCTCCTGACACAGGTCGGCCGGTCACGCCCCCGCGGCGAGCATGCCGAGCAGGCTCTGCGGTGTGCCGGGGCCGTACATGGCCTCGTGCAGGTCGCCCGCGTCGGCGGCCTCCGCGGCGCTGCGGGGGAACAGGCCCTCCTCGTACGCGGTGAGCGCGGCCTCGGTGTCACCGGGGTGGGCGGCGAGGGCCTCGCCGAGTTCGGCGGCGTCGTACATCGCCAGGTTGGCGCCCTCGCCGGAGGGGATCATGAGGTGCGCGGCGTCACCGAGCAGGGTCACGCCCGGCACACGCTCCCAGGTGTGGTCGTCGGGCAGGGCGTGCAGCGAGCGCAGCACCGGTGCGGTCTCGCCGTCCGTGATGAGCGCGGTGAGCTCCGGTGCCCAGCCGTCGAACTCGGCGGCGATCCGCGCGGCGGCCGTCGCGGGATCGCCGAAGTCGATGGCGGCGAACCACTCCTTCGGCCTGGACAGCGCCACGTACGTGTGGAGGGTGCCGCCGCTCTCGCGGTGGGCCTGGATGCCCTTGCCGGGCGCCAGCGCGAACATCGATCCGGCGCCGACGGCCTTCGCGGCGGCGGGGTGCCGGGTGTCGGCGTCGTACAGCCAGGTCTCGACGAACGAGGTGCCGACGTAGGCCGGGGTGGCATCGGAGACCAGCGGACGGACGCGTGACCACGCGCCGTCCGCGCCGACCAGCAGATCCGTGACGGTGGTGGTGCCGTCGGCGAAGGTGACCTCGTGGCGGCCCGCGCCGAGGGCGCGTACGCCGGTGACCTTGTGGCCCCACCGGACGGTGCCCCCGGGGAGGGATTCGAGGAGTATGCGGCGCAGCTCGCCGCGCTGCACCTCGGGGCGGCCGCCGGTGCCGTCGTCGGGTTCGTCGAGCAGGACGCCGCCGTCCGGGGCCAGGGCCCGGCTCGCCTGGTGCCCTTCGAGGACGAGGCCGCGGAACTCCTCGGTCAGGCCCGCCGCCGCCAGGGCGGGCTGGCCGTTGTGGTCGTGGATGTCGAGCATTCCGCCCTGGGCGCGCGCGGTGGGGGACGCCTCGCCTTCGTAGACCGTGGCGGGGATGCCGTGCACATGCAGGACGCGGGCGAGCACGAGCCCGCCGAGACCGGCGCCGATGATCGTGACGTGGGTGGGGCTCGGGGGTGTGGACGGGAGCGTGATCTCGGTGCTGTTCATGGTGGCTCCTTGGGGGCTGAGGCGTCCTTCTGGTACGTCGTTCCATTCTTGGAACGCTGTTCCACCCTTGTCAAATTGGAACGGTGCTCCAGTCGTGCGAGACTGACCGCATGGCAACGGGGACACGCCGCTCGCAGCGGCGTACGGAGGCGCTCTCGCGGGAGCGGATCGTCGAGGCGGCCGTCGAGCTGCTCGACACGAAGGGCGAGGGCGGTCTGACCTTCCGGGCGCTGACCCAGCGCCTGTCGACGGGGCCCGGCGCGATCTACTGGCACGTGGCGAACAAGGACGAACTGCTCGCCGCCGCCACGGACGCCGTCGTGACCGCCGCGGTGACCCTGGAACCCGGTGAGTCGGCGGCCACACCCCGGGACGGAATCCGCGCCGTCGCGCTCCGCCTGTTCGACGCCACCGAGGAGCACCCCTGGCTCGCGGCCCAGCTCGCCACGCAGCTCTCCCGCAGCCCCTGGGGGTCGGTCGCGCCCCGCATCTTCGAGGGCATCGGCCGGCATGTGCGCGCGCTGGACGTGCCCCAGGAGGGCTGGTTCGCCGCCGCGTCGGCGCTGACGCACTACATCCTGGGCGCCGCGGGACAGAACGCCGCGAACAGCGCGAGCGCCCGCGACCTGGACCCCGGCGTCGACCGCGAGGACTTCCTCGGCGCGGCGTCGACGGCCTGGCAGGAGCTCGACCCCGAGGCCTATCCCTTCACCAGGGCCGTCGCGGCACAGCTCCGTGAGCACGACGACCGCGAGCAGTTCCTCGCGGGGATCGACCTGGTTCTCGCCGGGATCACCGCGGGCCGGTGAGACGGGGCCGGGCCCGCCGGGTCACCCGCTTGGCGCCCAGCAGGACTCCGTAACGGCTGCGCGCCGCGAAGTCGGCCAGGCTCCATACAGCGGGGCGGCCCACCTCCGCGCAGAGGTGCAGGACCGCGTCGTCACCGGCCCAGACGCCGACGTGGGCGCCGTAAGCACGCGCGGAGGCGTTGAAGAGCAGCAGGTCAAGTGGCTCGGGGGCCGAGACGTGCGCGGTGGTCCCGGTGTCCTCCCACAGCTCGCTGGAGCGCAGCGCGGCCGGGGCGAGGCCGAAGTGTTCGAGCACGGCATAGGCGAACACCTGGCAGTTGGCGCCCGCCGCGAGACCCGGCCGCTCGGCCACGGCCTGCGCACCCGGAAAGCGGGCCCCGGCATAGGGGACGGAGAAGAAGGCGGCGGGCAGCCGGGCGGTGATCGATTCCATGCGGCCATGATGGCCGCTAGCGCCCCGCCAGCAGGAGGTAGGCGACGACAAAGGCCACCAGGGCGTGGCCGCTCACGGTCAGCCGCATTCCCCACGCGTAATGGCGGCCGCAGCGCACCCACACGCCGCTGTCACCGGCCCACAGTTCACGGGCGCGCCGGGCGTCGGCGGAGGCCAGGCAGCGTACGAGAGACATCCGTGTCCTGTGCAGGGCCTGCACGTACTTGAAGAACAGCGCGGTCCCGGCCAGCGCTATGGCGACCCCCAGGACCAGGACGATCCGTACCGGCAGCGGCAGCCCGAGAAGCCGGGCGAACGGAAGCTGCGTCAAAGTGACCAGGATGCCCGTGAGCGAGACGGTCACATAGAGGTTGACGTGTTTGGCATCCTCGCTCGCCGTCTCCGTGAGCGCGGAGATGTACTGCATGCGCCGTTCTTCCGGAGCGTCCAGATCCGAGTTGTCCGCAGGAAAGGAGTAGTTCGACACGTGCCCCCCGGTCTGCCGAATTCCTGAATACCGACTCCCAAGGACACTGAATCACGCGGGAATCGGCAAGGTGGCCTCGGCGGCATGGGCATCCTCCGTGCCGCCGGACGCGGACACGCCGGGTGCGCGGGAAGCGCCTTCCCGGCGCGCTGACACAGATCGTCAACTGATCGGTTCTCACGGCACTGGTCGCTCCGTCGGTCGTGCGTAGGGTTTTGAAAGAGGCGGCAGCGCGGTGTTCGCGCACTCCGTCCCCTGTCGCGCCGAGTGTTCAGGCGTATCCATGAGAGAAGGAAACACATCCATGCGTGCCCTTGTGGTCGAGCACGGCGAGGCCGGACCCGTCCGGTTCGCCGATGTCGATGAGCCCGTGCCGTCCCGCGGCGAGGCGTTGGTGGAGATACGGCACATCGCCCTCAACTTCGGAGAGCTGAACTACGTGCATCAGTGGCCGGCCGGTGCTGTGCACGGTCATGACGCGGCCGGTGTCGTGGTGCGCGCCGCCCCCGACGGCTCGGGGCCACCCGAAGGTACGCGCGTCGCGGTGGGGATGTCCCCCCACGCGTGGGCGGAGCGGGTGGCCGTCAGCCCCGCCTCGCTCGGCACCGTCCCCGAGGGCGTGGAGCTGGCCGACGCCGCCGCGCTGGGGATCGCGGGAGTCACCGCGCTCCGGGTGCTGCGCACACGTTCCCTGCTGGCGCGCGACGTGCTGGTCACCGGAGCCAGCGGGGGCGTAGGGCACTTCGCCGTTCAGTTGGCGGCCCTGGCGGGCGCCAGGGTGACGGCACTCGTGGGTTCGCGGGACCGGGCCGCCGGACTCCGCGAACTCGGGGCCGACAGGGTCCTGACCGATCTGACCGATCTTACCGAGACCGAGCACCGGTTCGACCTCGTCCTGGACACGGTCGGCGGACCGCTGATGGCCCAGGCGTGGAGCGCCCTCGCCGAGGGCGGCACCCTCCACGCCGTCGGTTACTCCTCGGGGCAGGACACCACGTTCCCGTCAGGGGCCCTGTTCGGCTTCGGTGAGCCGCGCACCATCGCCACCTATGGCGACATGACGCCGACCGGCGGGGAGTTGACGGACCTGCTGGGCCTGCTGTCCGCCGGGAGGCTCTCGGCACCGGTCGGACGGCGTGGCGGCTGGCAGGACGTGGACGACGCCGTCCAGGCACTGTTCGCGCGGAAGGTGCACGGAAAAATCGTTCTTGACGTGGCATGACGCCCGTCGAGGAGAATGCGACGGTGGACGTACTCGCGGAGGCCCTGCGTGTATCGGGTGCGCGAGGGGCGCTCGGGGTCGTGCTGAAGGCCGGAGGGACCTGGGGCCTGTGGCTGGACTCCTCTCCGGCGGCGGCACTGCACGTGGTGTCCCGCGGCGCCATGTGGCTGCATGTCCCGGGCGCAGGACCCCTGGAGGTACGGGCGGGAGACGCCGTCCTGCTGCCGCCGGGCACCGCTCACGGGATGGCCGACGGGTCCAGTACGACCATGGGCCCCTGCGACCGGAAGGCGACGGACCAGGCGCTCGCCGACGGCAGCGCCCTGCACCTGGGCTCGGAGCCGACGCGGACGGAAGTGCTCGTCCTGCGCTACGAGCAGGATCCGGAGGTGAGCACGCCGGTGCTCACCTCCCTCGCCGGGCCGATGCACGTCACGAGCCGGGAGAACGCACAGCTCGCCAAGACCGTCGAGCTGCTCACGGCGGAGCTCGCACAGCCGCAGCTCGGTTCCACCGCCGCCGTCAACAGCATCGTCGACCTTCTGCTCATCCAGTTCGTACGCGTCTGGCTGGCCCGCCACCCGGAGGAGCGGTCCGGCTCGTGGCTGGGGGCGATGCGCGATCCGATCGTGCGCGATGCCCTGGCACGGGTCCACGCCCGGCCGGAACGCCCCTGGACCACCGAGTCCCTGGCCGCCGCGACGGCGGTTTCCCGAACGACGTTGTCCAGGCACTTCCGTTCCGCGCTTGGCCAGACGCCGGGTGCCTACGTGACTCAGTGGCGCATGGACCTCGCGTCCGTCCGGCTCCGCGACACCGACGAGCCGGTCGAGTCGATCTCCGGCGCGGTCGGCTACGCCTCGCCGCACGCTTTCAGCCGCGCCTTCCGACGGGTCCGGGGCATGCCCCCGGGCGAGTACCGTTCTCGGCTCAGACTCTCCTGATCATGACGGACCCGATGAGGGAGATGGTCGCTGAGGGAGTACGGCGTCGGCGCCGCGTCGGTCACGCGGGTACGGGGCCTCCGGGGCGGAAGCGTTCCACGCCGACGATGTGCCGCACCTTGAGCGGGCGTACGATCACCGCGACCCGCCGCTCGCCCGGCATGAGCCACTCGAAGCGCTCGCTGCCGAGGTACTTCTGGGCCAGCCGGTCCATCCGCTCGTGCGCTTCCTCGCCCTCGATGAAGCGGGCCACCTCGCCGCTGATCTGTACGCGGTCGAAGGGGTCGGTGGCGTCGGCGTGCGAGAGGTAGACGCGGGGGTCGCGGCGCAGGTTCTCCTCCTTCACCCGCCCGGCCGAGGTGTTGAAGGTCAGCTCCCCGTCTCCTTCGAGGTCCACCCACATGGGGCTGACCTGCGGTGCTCCGTCGGCGAACACGGTTCCGACGTACCAGATGTGGGGGGCTCGCAGCCGAGCGCGGACGGCTTCGTCAAAGGTCGCAGTCATCCGGGGAGGCTATCAACCATGATCGTTACGGATGACGGACGGTCCGGCATCCGTCCTGGTGGGTGCTTCCCTGGCAGGCGCTTCCCTGGCGGGCGCTTCAGCCCCGGGCGAGCGTGATGTCCTGGCGCTGCACGGCGTGGAAGCGGGGCAGCGGGAGGCCGCTCTGGAGGTTGAGCTCCATCACCGTGGCCTCGACGTGCCCGGCACCCGGCTTGAGCACGGTGGAGGGGCGGCCGGTGTTGGTCCAGGTGTGCTGCTTGCCGTCGCAGACCGCGCGGGTCCCGCCGATGCCGTAGCGGACGTTCTTGGTGCCCTGGGCCAGGGACGAGGAGACGAAGATGGGGTTGCCGCCGCCGGTGCACCGGTAGGTGCCGGAGAGCGTGACGGTGCCGTCGGCGGCCAGGCGTCCGGTGGAGTTGACGGTCACCGTCTCGCCCGGGGCGGCGAGGGCGTCGGCGGCCGTG
The DNA here is from genome assembly GCF_041028215.1 of Streptomyces flavofungini. Taxonomy (GTDB): domain Bacteria; phylum Actinomycetota; class Actinomycetes; order Streptomycetales; family Streptomycetaceae; genus Streptomyces; species Streptomyces flavofungini_B. Next base: position 2,222 of record NZ_JASKYR010000231.1, on the reverse strand, counting down.
GCCGTGCACAGGAGCAGCGAGGCGGCGATGACCGAGGTTGCCTGGCGCAGAGACATGGGGCCCCTTGAAGCGGGAGAGACGGAATAGGGAGTTCCATCTATAGCCCCGCCCAGTGCCCCGGGCGAGCCCGACACGGTGCGGGACGCCCGACTGGACCTGTGGCACCCCTCGTCCCGGTGACGGCTCACCGGCCGTCGGCCGCCGCCACACCTCCGACGGCCACACCCAGCCGCTCGGCCACGGACGTCAGCGCCGGGCCCAGCGGGAGCGCCACCCGGGTGACGGCGTACCGGTCGCCGCGGGTGGGGTCACGGTTGACGATCACCACCGGCTGCTCGGCCTGGGCCGCCTGGCGGACGAACCGCAGCCCGGACATCACCGTCAACGACGAACCGAGGACCAGCACCGACCGCGCCCCGCGTACCAGCTCACGGCAGTGCTCGACGCGCTGCGGCGGAACCGCCTCGCCGAAGAACACCACGTCCGGTTTGAGGATGCCGCCGCAGACCGTGCAGGGCAGCACACGGAAGTCCCCGACCTGCTCGTCGGTGAGGTCGGCGTCACCGTCGGGGTTGATCCCGGCGGCCACCGGCGAGAAACCGGGGTTGGCCTCCTCAAGGCGTTCGGCGAGCTCACGGCGTGGGCTGAAGGTGCCGCAGGAGAGGCAGACGACGCGGTCCAGGCTCCCGTGCAGCTCCACGACGTCCTCGCTGCCCGCGGCCTGGTGCAGGCCGTCGACGTTCTGCGTGATCACACCCGCCAGCAGGCCCTCCCGCTCGAAGGCGGCCACGGCGAGGTGCCCGGCGTTGGGGCGGGCGCGGCCGAAGGTGCGCCAGCCGAGGTGGCTGCGCGCCCAGTAGCGGCGGCGCGCCTCATGGCTGCCGGTGAAGTCCTGGTACGTCATCGGGGTGTGCCTGCTCAGGCTTCCGCCCTCACCCCGGTAGTCGGGGATGCCCGACTCCGTCGAGATGCCCGCACCGGTGAGCACCAGCGCCCCGCCGCTCTCCAGCACCTCGATGACGGGCCCCGGATCCGTCGTACCCGGCGGCAGGTCCTCGGTGGGAGTCCAGCTCAAAGTAGGGCGCATACGCATGCCGCCAGGGTACGGAACCGGGGCCGAAGGGGCGCCCGCTGTCCTGCCGACCGCCGTGGCCGGTGTGACACTGGCGCGTGTGACGGACGACGAACAGCAGACGGACCGGCGCCTGGAGCGGACCATCCTGGACCTGCTCGACCGCCGCAGCCCGAGCGCGACGATCTGCCCCTCCGACGCCGCGCGGGCGGTGTACGAGGGGGACGACGACGGCTGGCGCGCGCTGATGGAACCGGCCCGCCGCGCGGCCCGGCGCCTCGTCGCGGCCGGAGAGGTGGAGATCACGCAGGCCGGACGCCCCGTGGACCCGGCCGAGGCGCACGGGCCGATCCGCATTCGCCGGGTTCGCTGACACGGGCCACAGGGCGGCGTCGGTCTCTCAGTCCTCCTCCAGGGCCGCCGCGATGCGGCCGAGGTCGGCGACGAGCGCTGTCACGCGCTGCGGCGTAAGCACATCCACCATGCGCTGTTCGACGGCGTAGACGGCGGACTGGACCGCGGCCAGCCGGGCGTGCCCCTCCTCGGTGAGGTACGCGGGCCGGGCGCGGCCGTGATCGGCGGTGGCGGGGCGGGAGATGAGTCCCGCTTCCTGGAGCGCCCGCAGTACGACGTTGCCCGACTGCCGGGTGACGAAGGTCGCGCGGGCGAGGTCGGCGTTGGACATGCCGGGGTGCAGGGCGAGGACTTCGAGGGTGGAGTACTGCGGCACGGTCAGCCCGTGCTCGCGCAGGACCCTGTCCATGGCGGCGCGCAGGGCGGACTGGGCGCGCTTGAGCAGGTATCCCACGTGTTGGGTGACGTCCTCGGCGGGGTGGGGTGGCGTGGTCGGCATGCGTCCATCATGTCAGCACTTTGACATGCCTCGCGCGGCGGCCTAGCCTCGTCGATGTCAAAGTCCTGACATGCTGCTGATGCGCGAAGGCGCGCATGCTGTCGTGTCCTGCGAATCGAGGAGCCCCTATGCCCGCAACGTCCGCCACGTCCTCGCCTGCCACGGTTGACGCTGCTGCGTCTGCTGCGTCTGCCGCGTCTGCCGCGTCTGCCGGGCCTGGCGAGTCGGCGCCCGCCCTGCCCGCCGAATGCGCGTCCGCCGCAGCCGAGGCGTCCTCTCCGTTGACCACGCCTGCCG
>NZ_JASKYR010000230.1:0-10279 GCF_041028215.1 Streptomyces flavofungini | reverse complement strand
CAGCCGCCCCCACACCCCACGGAGCTCTTCGCGGAGCGCCTCGTCCTCGTCCTCAGCGGCCAGCGCCCCATCCACTGGGTGGCCAGGCACATCGCCAACACGGCGTACGACGAGCTGGCCCGCCTAGCCGAGCTGAACCCCCTGTGCGCCGACGGCCGCCGCCCCACGATCCGCCGGATCGGCCACTACCAGCCGCACCCGGACGCCTACGAGGTCTTCGCCCGCGTCGCGACGGGCCCGAGGCTGCGGGCCCTGGCGTTCCGCCTGGCTCTCGGCGCGGACCGCAAATGGCGGTGCACGGCGGTGGAGGTGGCCCTGCACGGCAGCGGCAGCGGCAGCGAAAGCGGCAGCGAGAGCGAAAGCGGCGGCTGACCGCGAGTCCGGCCAGCGAGTACGCGGGCAGGCATACGAAAGCGGGCAGGCACGCGAAAGGGGCCGGAAGTACGACTCCCGGCCCCTCGGACAAGCCACCGTCAGCGGCTCACCGCCAGCTCCGCACGACGGACGCCGCCGCCCCAGTACAGCGACAGCGCCCCGTCACTTCTTGCGCCGACGCCCGCCCTTCTGGGCCTTGCGCCGCTCGGCGCGGGTCATGCCGTCGGACGCGGACCGCACACCGCCGCCGTCCGTCGCGAAGTCGCCCTCGTCGACGCCGCCCTCGGCGTTCGGCGCCTGGAAGTGCAGGCGGTCCGGACGCTGCGGGGCCTCCAGGCCCTTGGCCCGGATCTCCGGCCGCGCACCGGCGGGAACGGCGTCCTGCGTGCCCTTGGAGAGCGACGTGGCGGGCGCCGAGTCCTCGACCGGGACCTCCTCGACCTGCTGCTCGACCTGGACCTCCAGGTTGAACAGATAGCCGACGGACTCCTCCTTGATGCCGTCCATCATGGCGTTGAACATGTCGAAGCCCTCGCGCTGGTACTCCACCAGCGGGTCCTTCTGCGCCATGGCGCGGAGGCCGATGCCCTCCTGGAGGTAGTCCATCTCGTAGAGGTGCTCGCGCCACTTGCGGTCGAGCACCGAGAGGACGACCCGCCGCTCCAGCTCACGCATGATGTCGGAGCCGAGCTGCTCCTCACGCGCCGCGTACTGCTGGTGGATGTCGTCCCTGATGGACTCGGAGATGAACTCGGCGGTCAGACCCGCGCGGTCGCCCGCCGCGTCCTCCAGCTCCTCGACGGTGACCGCGACGGGGTAGAGCTGCTTGAAGGCGCCCCACAGCCGGTCCAGGTCCCACTCCTCGGCGAAGCCCTCGGCGCTCTCCGCCGCGATGTACGCGTCGATGGTGTCGTCCATGAAGTGCGCGATCTGCTCCTGGAGGTCCTCGCCCTCCAGGACGCGGCGACGCTCTCCGTAGATGACCTCGCGCTGGCGGTTGAGCACCTCGTCGTACTTCAGGACGTTCTTGCGGGTCTCGAAGTTCTGCTGCTCGACCTGCGACTGGGCGGACGCGATCGCGCGCGTGACCATCTTGTTCTCGATCGGCACGTCGTCGGGCACATTGGCCATCGACATCACGCGCTCGACCATCTGCGCCTTGAACAGACGCATCAGGTCGTCGCCCAGCGACAGATAGAACCGGGACTCACCGGGGTCGCCCTGACGGCCGGAACGGCCGCGGAGCTGGTTGTCGATACGGCGCGACTCGTGGCGCTCGGTGCCGAGCACATAGAGCCCGCCGAGCTCCTTGACCTCTTCGAACTCGGCCTTGACGGCCCGCTCGGCCTTCTCCAGGGCGGCGGGCAGCGCCGCGGCCCACTCCTCGACGTGCTCGACGGGGTCGAGGCCGCGCTGGCGCAGCTCCGCCTCGGCGAGGTCGTCGGGGTTGCCGCCGAGCTTGATGTCGGTGCCTCGTCCGGCCATGTTCGTCGCGACGGTGACGGCGCCCTTGCGGCCGGCCTGGGCGACGATGGTCGCCTCCCGGTCGTGCTGCTTGGCGTTGAGCACCTCGTGCTGGACGCCGCGCTTGGAGAGCTGCTGGGAGAGGTACTCCGACTTCTCCACGGAGGTCGTGCCGACCAGGATCGGCTGGCCCTTCTCGTGCTTCTCCGCGATGTCGTCGACGACGGCCGCGAACTTGGCCACCTCGGTGCGGTAGATCAGGTCGGACTGGTCGGCGCGGACCATCGGCCGGTTCGTCGGGATCGGCACGACGCCCAGCTTGTAGATCTGGTGGAACTCGGCGGCCTCGGTCATCGCCGTACCGGTCATGCCGGACAGGCCGCTGTCGTAGCCGTCGCGCTTGTAGAGGCGGAAGAAGTTCTGGAGGGTGATCGTGGCGAGGGTCTGGTTCTCGTCCTTGATGTCCACCCCTTCCTTCGCCTCGATCGCCTGGTGCATGCCCTCGTTGTAGCGACGGCCGGCGAGGATACGGCCGGTGTGCTCGTCGACGATCATGACTTCGCCGTCGATGACGACGTAGTCCTTGTCCTTCTTGAAGAGTTCCTTGGCCTTGATGGCGTTGTTCAGATAGCCCACCAGGGGCGTGTTCACCGACTCGTAGAGATTGTCGATGCCGAGCCAGTCCTCGACCTTGCCCACACCGGACTCGTGGATGGCCACGGTGCGCTTCTTCTCGTCGACCTCATAGTCACCGGTCTCCTCGATGCCCTTGAGCTGGTTGCCCGGCTCCCCCTTGGTGAGGCGGGTGACCAGCTTGGCGAAGTCGCCGTACCACTTGGTGGCCTGGTCCGCGGGGCCGGAGATGATCAGTGGCGTACGGGCCTCGTCGACGAGGATCGAGTCGACCTCGTCGACGATCGCGAAGTTGTGGCCGCGCTGGACCAGCTCGTCCTTGGCCCACGCCATGTTGTCGCGCAGGTAGTCGAAGCCGAATTCGTTGTTCGTGCCGTAGGTGATGTCGCAGTTGTACTGCTCGCGGCGCTGGGCCGGCGTCATGTTGGCCAGGATGCAGCCGACGCTCAGACCCAGGAACTTGTGGACGCGGCCCATCATCTCGGAGTCGCGCTCGGCCAGGTAGTCGTTGACCGTGATGAGGTGGACGCCCTTGCCGGACAGGGCGTTCAGATACGCGGGGAGCGTGCCGACGAGGGTCTTGCCCTCACCGGTCTTCATCTCCGCGACATAGCCCATGTGCAGCGCGGCGCCGCCCATCATCTGGACGTCGTAGTGACGCTGGCCCAGGACGCGCTTGGCGGCCTCGCGGACCGTCGCGAAGGCCTCGGGCAGGAGGTCGTCGAGGGTCTCGCCGTCGGCGTACCGATCCTTGTACTCCTGGGTGAGTGCGCGCAGCTCGGCGTCGGAGAGGCTGACGAAGTCCTCTTCGATGGAGTTGACCTGGTCCGCGATGCGGTGCAGCTTGCGCAGGATCTTGCCTTCGCCTGCACGCATGATCTTCGAGAGGACGGACACGGGGGTTGGTCTCCTTGCCGGTCGGGCCTGGCATGGTCGGTTTTACTCGTCGGGCAACGGCCATCGTATGCGAGGACCCGGCTGTGCCGGGAGGTCTGCCCACAGGTCAACGGACGAGGGGCCCCGAAGGTGCCGGGTCGGGCCCGCGAGTGCCCCACGCGGGGTGATCACGACGAGCGGGTAAAAAGGCTGGCCTCAAGGCGGCGTCCCCCGCATCATCGCGTGATGGAGCCCGTCACACTCACCACCGAACGCCTGTGCCTACGCGTCTTCACCGCCGCCGACACCGACGAGATCTTCGACGCGTGCCAGGACGCGGACATCCAGCGCTGGACCACCATTCCGTCGCCGTACGCGCGCGTGGACGCCGACACCTTCGTGCACACCGTGGTCCCCGCGGGCTGGCGCGACGACTCGGAGTACACCTTCTCGGTACGGCCCCGCGAGGGCGGCCCGCTGATCGGTGCCGTCAGCCTGCACCACCCGCGCTCGGGCACCTGGGAGGTCGGCTACTGGACGGCCAAGGAGCACCGGGGCCGCGGCTATACGACCGAGACGGTGCTCGGCCTCGCCCGCTGGGCCTTCACCGACCTGCGCTGCCCGCGCCTCGAATGGCGCGCGGAGGTGGGCAACACCGGCTCCCGCGCCGTCGTGGAGAAGGCCGGCTTCACCGTGGAGGGCGTGCTCCGCGCGGGCCTGCTCAACAAGGGCACCCTCCGTGACAGCTGGGTCGGCGCCCTCCTCCCCTCGGACCTCGGCATGCCGTCGGCGCACCCGTATCTGCCCGCGCGGGCCTGAGGTCCCCCGCGAGGCTCCGCGATCCGCGTGCGGCCAGGCGGCCGGGAGGCGGCCCACGGGCCGGATGTCAGTGCCGCCGCCTATCGTTTTGACCATGACGAGCCTGCCGCGCCCCGCCATCGAACTCTCCGCCGACGAGGCCCGCCGCATCGCCCTGCGCGCCCAGGGCTTCCTCGGCGCCCCGGACCGCAGGGCCGGTGTGCGGGGCGTGCTGCGGCATCTCGGCGCGGTCCAGCTCGACACGATCTCGGTCCTGGCCCGCTCGCACGAGCTCATTCCGTACGCACGGCTCGGCGCCGTCGGCCGCGACACCGTGGAGGCGGCGTACTGGAAGGCGGGGCCGTCCGGACCGCGCGCCTTTGAGTACTGGTCGCACGCCGCGTGCGTCCTGCCCATCGAGGAGTGGCCGCACTTCGCCTTCCGCCGCCGTGCCTACCGCTCCCGCCCGCACTGGCACCACGACCTGCCCGACGGGGCGTATGACCAGGTCATCAAGCAGCTCCGCGCCGAAGGCCCGCTCACCGCCACGGAGTTGGGCGGCGCGAAGAACAAGGGCGAGTGGTGGGACTGGTCCGAGTCGAAGATCGCCGTCGAGCGCGCGCTGATGTACGGAGAGGTGGTGTGCACCGAGCGCCGCTCCTGGAAGCGGGTGTACGACCTGGCGGAGCGCGCCATTCCGGACGCCCTGCTCCACGACGACCTGGACGACGCCGAGTGCCTGCGCCGCCTGGTGCGCCTGGCCGGTGAGTCACTCGGCGTAGGCACGCGCGCGGACATCGCCGACTATCACCGCCTCAAGGGCGAGCAGTTCGACGCGGTGGTCGCGGACTCGGGTCTGGTGCCCGTGACGGTCCAGGGGTGGGACAAGCCCGCGTGGGCGGACCCGGCGGCGCTGGCGACGGCTCCCCGCGGCCGCCACCGCACGACGCTGCTCTCCCCCTTCGACTCCCTGGTCTGGGAGCGGGCGCGCACGGAACGGATCTTCGGCTTCACGCACCGCCTTGAGGCGTACGTCCCCAAGCAGAAGCGGATCCACGGCTACTTCGCGATGCCGCTGCTCTCGGGCGGCAGGCTCCTCGGCCGGGTCGACCCGGCCCGCGAGGGGAGCACGCTGGTCGCCCGGCAGGTCTCGCTCGACACCCCGAAGGCGGTAGCGCCGATGGCCCAGGCGCTCCTGGAAGCGGCTTCGTGGGTCGGCTGCGATGCCGTCCGGGTGGAGCGGATGGACCGCCCCGAACTGACGGCCGACCTGGTACGAGCCCTCGGCTGACCGTCCTCACCGGCGCCTTCGGCTGACCGCCCTCACCGGTGCCTACGGCGAGGGCCGCTCACCTGATCTCCAGGATCTTCTCCCGCATCGCGTAGACCACGGCCTCCATCCGGGAGTGCAGCTGGAGCTTCTCCAGGATGTTGCGCACGTGGTTCTTCACGGTGTTCTCGGAGATGAACAGCTCTTTGGCGATGTCGCGGTTGTTCATCCCGGTGGCGACCAGCTTCAGCACTTCGAGCTCGCGGTCGGTCAGCCGGGGCGCGGGCACGAGACGGCGCTCGTCGGTGCGCTGGATCATCGACTTGAATTCGGTGAGCAGTTTCGACGCCATCGAGGGACTGATCTGCGACTGCCCGTCGGCCACCGCACGGATCGCGGTGGCCACCTCGTCCGTGGAGATCTCCTTGAGGAGATATCCGGTGGCGCCGGCCTTGATCGCGTCGTAGAGGTCGGCCTCCTCGTCGCTGATCGTCAGCATGATGATCTTGGCGCTGGGTGCGACCTCCTTGATGGAGGTGCATGCCTCGATGCCGCCGCGCTTGGGCATGCGCACATCCATCAGCACGATGTCGGGCAGCAGGTCCGCGGCCTTGTCCACCGCCTCCGCGCCGTCGCCCGCCTCGCCGACGACCTGGATGTCCTCCTCGGCGGCGAGGACGATCTCCAGGCCACGGCGGAAGAGGGCGTGGTCATCCACCACAAGAACCCTGATCGGTTCCTTGCGCGGGGCGCCCGTGTCCGTGCCGATGCCGATGCCGTCCCCGGCACCCTCGCGATGCATCGGTCCGAAGCTGTCCGCCATCGTTCCTCCCCCATGAAGGCCGTGGCCTGTTGTGCCTCTGCTGCGCCAACCCGAGGCGGCAGCACACCGGTTGGCCGGCGGGGTCATGATTTCATGCCTGGCGCCGGTGCGGTGCGCGCACTGGTCGCACGAGGGTGCCCCTGGGGGCGCACACGCGCTCCAGGGGCACCACGTCAGCGGTTCGCGGGGGCGGCGTCAGCCGCCGAGCGCGCCACCGCCACCGGCCGACTCGGCCCGGGCGACCATGGGGTCGGTGTTGAGACGGATGACGCCGTAGTCATAGGCGTGCCGTCGGTAGACGACGCTGGGTTCCTTGGATTCGGAGTCGACGAACAAGTAGAAGTCGTGCCCGACCAGCTCCATCTCGTAGAGCGCCTGGTCGAGCGTCATGGGTGCCGCGACGTGCGTCTTCTCGCGGACCACGAGGGGGCCTTCGCCCTGGACCTCCAGGGAGCCGATCCTCTTGACGGGCACGCCGTCCGGCTCCTCGTCGCGGACGACGGTGCCGTCTCCGTTGAGAGTCGCCGCGTCCGGGACCCGCTCGGCGACCTCGGCGGCGGAGAGCCTGCCGTTGCCCCGGCGGTTGTGGCGCTTCTCGTGCTGCTTGCGCAGCCGGGCGTCGAGCTTGGCGGTGGCCAGGTCGAGTGCCGCGTACGGGTCGGCTGCCGAAGCCTCGGCGCGAATGACGGGCCCGCGCCCGCGGAGTGTGATCTCCACGCGGTCGGAACGGTCGGCCTGGCGCGGGTTGGTTTCCTTGGACACCTCGACGTCGAGGTGGATCACCTTGCCGTCGAGCTTCTGGATCTTGTCCAGCTTCAGCTTCTCGGCCACGTGCTTGCGGAACCGCTCGGGTACCTCGGTCTTGCGGCCCTTGACGACGATGTCCACGCAGAACTCCGTTCCCGGATCGCCCCGCTTCGGCGGCGGAGCATCTCCCTTTTGCACCAGACCCCGGTGGTCTTCCGGGGCCTCGGACTCGGTGACTTCCACCTCCTCCTCCCCCATGGACGAGACGTCCACCCCACCGGCCCGGGTGATTGCGGAAAAATCCCGCGGACCGGCAATCCGATATGCGAGGTCGGGCGTTCGCCATTCCTCACAACCGAACATATCTCGCCCGGAGGTATGTCGTCACCCTCTACTGCTGCGTACCTCCATTCGGGTGGTACGACCCTCTCATCACCTGCAACGAAGCAAGTTCTCCATCAGTTCCGGTTTATTTCGAAAGAATCCGGCGACGCGGCGACAACCGCGGCACTGATCACGTTTCCACGGCTCAATTGCGGACCTCTCACGGCCCCGCTTCCCAGTCCCCGCAAGGCCTCTGTTCGCGCCTTCCATTCCGTGTGTATGTCACGTATTGCACGCGCGGCTTCCGCCAGTGACGCGCCGGTGGTCATCAGGTCGTCCACGACCACCACCCGCCCGCCGCCGACGAGCAGCCGGCCGCCCCCGGCGGTCACCTCGAGGGCGCCCGCCAGATTGGCCTGCCGCTGCCGGGAGTCGAGCCCCGACTGATCGGCCACCGCACGCCGTTGCCCCCCCCCCCCCCCCCCCCCCCCCCCCCCCCGGATCGCGTTCGCCGCAGCTCCCCGGCCGCGGCGAACGCGATCCGCCGCACCGGGTCGTGCCCGCGCGCCCGCACCGCGGCGCGCGACGACGGCACGGGGACGAGCGTCAACGGCACCGTGCGCCCCTGTGAGCCGCCGTGTGTGCCGTCTACCCACGATGGCGCCTCCGTATCACCCGGATCCCGCGTTTCGCCCCGCAGACCGGCGCGCACGGCCCCGGCCAGGGCGACGCCGAGCGGACCCGCGAGCCCCAGGGCGCCACGCTCCTTGTGCGCGAGCAGGACGGCCCGCACCGCGTCCTCGTACGCCCCCGCCGCGTGCACGACCGGCAGCCCGCGCGGCTCCGGATCAGGGCGCACCCGACGCGGCGCCCTGCCGCACAGCACCGCCCGGCAGCGCTCGCACAGCACCGTCCGAGGCCTCCCGCAGCCCTCGCACTCAGCGGGCAGCACCAGGTCGGTGAGGTCCTGCCACCACCCCCGCATGGCCACCACTGTGCCAATGCGCGGGCGCCGCTACCACCCCTGTGGATAACTCCGGCCCGGCTCTCAGGAGCAGCTAGACGGGCTCACCCCGGACGGACGGGCTCACCCCGGATAGACGGGCGCCGCACCGTCCTTGACCACGGTCTGCCACTGCGAGCCCGTCGGGAGCCGGACGATCCCATCGTCCGAGTGCGCCACCAGCGGCTGCTGGTCACTCTCGGACGCGGCGATCTCCTTGACGCCCGTGAGACCCGGCAGCGCGGTCCCGGAGAGCACCGAGCCGTCGCACTGGACGTACCGCATCTGCTGGACCCCGCCGGACTCCCTGCCGACCACCACGAGGCGGCTGCCGCCCGCCCACGACATGGCGGTGACCTCCTCCATCTGCGGTGCCGCCTGGGTCGGATCGAGCACCGACATCCGCGGCTTCGCGCCCTCGCCCCGGTCCACGCGGCCGATCCAGAGGGACGACTTGCCGTCCTTCTTCACCAGCAGCGCGATCCGCACGCCGTCCGCCGACACCCGTACCGCCTCGACGCGCCCGTCCAGCGCGGGAACCTCGACCTGCACCGGCTCGCCCTCGCCCGCGCCGAGCCAGAGCAGCCGCGGCCGCTTCGGGTCGCGGTCGGCGACCCACAGATCGCCGTGGCCGTCCCAGCTCGGGGTGGAGAGCCGGTCCTCCTCCGCCTTGGCCCGGCTGCGCACCTGGGCCTTGCCGAGCGTGTCACCGGAGCCCAACGACCCCGTGTACAGCGACTTCCCGTCCAGGGACACCCCCGCCGCGCGCTTCTCGTCCCGCGAGACGGCCGCCGAACGCAGCGGCTGCTCACCGGTGCCGAGGACGCCGCTCACCGGCGCCGGATCGGCGGTGCTCCCGGAGTTGGCCGGCATCCGCACCAGGCGGTGCTTGTCGTCGACGAAGTACTGGTACGAGGGACGGTCCGCGCTGCGGTGCGCCGTGACGCTCTCCGCGTGGCTCTGGCTCAGCACACAGAGCATCGAGCCGTTGGAGCGCTGGAGCGTCACCTGCTCCACCCCGGACGGTGACAGGTCCTCCAGTGTGTAGAGCAGCTGCGCCGCCATCTCGCGGCACCGCGTCTGGCTCGCCCCGTCCGAACGGCTGTTGAGCTGCACGGTCAGCCGGTTCTGGTCGTCCGGCGTCAGCGGCTTGCCCGGGTCCTTCAACTGCGTACCGCTGCGGAACCGCGAATCCGCCACCGGGCTCAGCCAGTTCGTCGGCCCCGCGAGAAGCAGCTTGACCGTCTGGGTCAGCGGGTCGATGCGCTGCCGTATGTAGACCGGATCGGCGACGAGCCCCGCCTGGCCGTCCGGCCCCGGCCCCGGGGTCCCCGCGTAGTAGTACTTGTTGACGGAGCGGTAGATGCGCTGGAAATCCGATTCGCCGAGCACCACGCCCGGCGGCGGCTCGTCGATGCGCCACTCCTTGCGGCCGCCGGGGCCGCTGACCAGGCTGAGGTGCACGGACTGGCGGTAAGGAGCCGCCGCGGGGCGGTACGCGTGCTGCCGGTCGACCTTCGCGACCTGCTGCCCGGTCAGCGAGAAGCGGCGGCTGCCCTCCGCGTCGTTGCCCGCGTTGCCCGCGTCCGTGTTCGGACCGTCGGCGAGGACCGTCGTGGCCCGCTCCGGGTCCCACTTCTTCGACGCGCTCTTGGTCAGATACTTCCGCGCCATCGCGAACTGCGGATCATCGCTGGTCAGCGCCTCAAGGAAGCCCTGAACAATCTCTACGGGCAGCGCGCCCTCACGCGGCGGCAACGCGTACACCCGGACCTGCGACTGGGAGTCCGGACGCTGCGAGGCGTCGACGGGCTTCAGATTGCCGCTGTCCGGCATCGAGGCGCAGCCCGCCAGGAGCGCTCCACAGCTCCCGAGCAGCAGCCCCGTACGCGACGGACGCCCGCGGCCCCGACCCGGGCCACGCCCCCTGCGCTCAGCGCCCACGACTGCCTTCCTCTCCCCGGAC
>NZ_JASKYR010000023.1:0-26461 GCF_041028215.1 Streptomyces flavofungini | reverse complement strand
GGTGAGCCGAGGGGTACGGGTGAACCGGCCCGGTCCGGTTGTGGGACGGCGGAACGGACGGGTGCGGCCGTGGTGGCGGGGTCACGGGGAAAGCGGCGGTCCAGCGACGCGGGGACCTCGCCGAAGGAACCCCGGCGCCTCGGGAACCGTTGCCCAGGCACCCCCGTGCCGAGCGGGCAGACGCCGGTCAGCAGAGGGAAACCATGAAAGCCCGGCGCCGCCGATTGGCACTCCGCTTGACCGAGTGCTAATCGTCGTCCTAGTCTCGCTTCTGGCACTCCCCGTTGGAGAGTGCCAATAGCGACGGGCAGGTCCGGCACCCGCGACGACGGATCCACCTGGTCGCCACATTTCAGACTTGACCCCGTGAGATCTCCGAAGGGGGAGACCGGATCGTGACGACCGCCAGCTCCAAGGTTGCCATCAAGCCGCTTGAGGACCGCATTGTGGTCCAGCCGCTCGACGCCGAGCAGACCACCGCCTCTGGCCTGGTCATTCCGGACACCGCCAAGGAGAAGCCCCAGGAGGGCGTCGTCCTGGCCGTGGGCCCGGGCCGGTTCGAGAACGGCGAGCGCCTGCCGCTTGACGTGAAGACCGGCGACATCGTGCTGTACAGCAAGTACGGCGGCACCGAGGTGAAGTACAACGGCGAGGAGTACCTCGTCCTCTCGGCTCGCGACGTGCTCGCGATCGTCGAGAAGTAATTCACCCTGAAGCAACTTTCTGCTTTGAGCTGCGCCCCTGGTCACCCCGCTGATTGCCGGGCGGCGAGGGGCGCGGTTCGTTCACCTGAGTTTCGAGAGGGCTGAACCGCTCCCATGGCGAAGATCCTGAAGTTCGACGAGGACGCCCGTCGCGCCCTTGAGCGCGGCGTCAACAAGCTTGCCGACACGGTCAAGGTGACGATCGGCCCCCGTGGCCGCAACGTCGTCATCGACAAGAAGTTCGGCGCCCCGACCATCACCAACGACGGCGTCACCATCGCCCGTGAGGTCGAGGTCGAGGACCCGTACGAGAACCTCGGCGCCCAGCTCGTGAAGGAGGTGGCGACCAAGACCAACGACATCGCGGGTGACGGCACCACCACCGCCACCGTGCTCGCCCAGGCCCTGGTCAAGGAAGGCCTGCGCAACGTCGCCGCCGGTGCCTCCCCGGCCGCCCTGAAGAAGGGCATCGACGCCGCCGTCGCGGCCGTCTCCGAGGAGCTCCTCGCCACCGCCCGTCCGATCGACGACAAGGCCGACATCGCGGCCGTCGCCGGTCTCTCGGCCCAGGACCCGCAGGTCGGCGAGCTCATCGCCGAGGCGATGGACAAGGTCGGCAAGGACGGTGTCATCACCGTCGAGGAGTCCAACACCTTCGGCCTGGAGCTGGACTTCACCGAGGGCATGGCCTTCGACAAGGGCTACCTCTCCCCGTACATGGTGTCCGACCAGGAGCGTATGGAGGCCGTCCTCGACGACCCGTACATCCTGATCCACCAGGGCAAGATCTCCTCCATCCAGGACCTCCTGCCGCTGCTCGAGAAGGTCATCCAGGCCAACTCCTCGAAGCCGCTCCTGATCATCGCCGAGGACGTCGAGGGCGAGGCCCTCTCGACTCTGGTCGTGAACAAGATCCGCGGCACCTTCAACGCCGTCGCGGTGAAGGCCCCCGGCTTCGGCGACCGCCGCAAGGCGATGCTCGGCGACATGGCCACCCTCACCGGTGCCACCGTCATCGCCGAAGAGGTCGGCCTCAAGCTCGACCAGGTCGGCCTGGACGTGCTCGGCACCGCCCGCCGCGTCACGGTCACCAAGGACGACACCACGATCGTCGACGGCGGCGGCAACAAGGCCGACGTCGAGGGCCGCGTCGCCCAGATCAAGGCCGAGATCGACGCCACGGACTCCGACTGGGACCGCGAGAAGCTCCAGGAGCGCCTCGCGAAGCTCGCCGGCGGCGTCTGCGTCATCAAGGTCGGCGCCGCCACCGAGGTGGAGCTGAAGGAGAAGAAGCACCGTCTGGAGGACGCCATCTCCGCGACCCGCGCCGCGGTCGAGGAGGGCATCGTCTCCGGTGGTGGCTCCGCCCTGGTGCACGCCGCCAAGGTGCTCGGCGACTCGCTCGGCAAGGACGGTGACGAGGCCACCGGTGTCGCCGTCGTCCGCCGCGCCGCCGTCGAGCCGCTGCGCTGGATCGCCGAGAACGCCGGCCTGGAGGGTTACGTCATCACCTCCAAGGTCGCCGAGCTGGAGAAGGGCTTCGGCTTCAACGCCGCGACCGGCGAGTACGGCGACCTGGTCAAGGCCGGCGTCATCGACCCGGTCAAGGTCACCCGCTCCGCCCTGGAGAACGCCGCGTCCATCGCGTCGCTGCTCCTGACGACCGAGACCCTGGTCGTCGAGAAGCCGGCCGAGGAAGAGGCCGAGGCCGGTCACGGCCACGGGCACGGTCACTCCCACTGACCCGCTGCGCTCGGCTCGAACGGTGACTGAGGCCCGGCTTCCCCCTGCGGGGAGGCCGGGCCTCAGCCCTTTTCCGGTTCCTTCTTCGGGTGCGGGCCGTCCGTGGCGCCTCGCGCAGTTCCCCGCGCCCCTGACGGGGCCTCGGCCAGCGCTCCTTCGGGAGCGCGGGGAACGGCGCGAGGACGGAAGTCACTGCGGCCCGTACTTGCGCCCCGTACGGGACGTCACCCCACTGAGCAACGGCCGAGGCGTCAGCTTCGCCACGCCCATGAGGGCCTTGTACCGGGGGTCGGGAATGGAGAGCGTCCGCCCCCGCGCCAGATCGGCAAGGCCCGCCGCCACGACCTTGTCCGCGTCCAGCCACATCCACCCGGGAATGTTCGACGTGCCCATCCCGGCCCGCTCATGGAACTCCGTACGGACGAACCCGGGGCACAGCGCCATCATCCGCACCCCCGAACCCGCGAGGTCCTTCGCCGCCCCCTGGGTGAACTGGACCACCCACGCCTTCGAGGCCCCGTACGTCCCGCGCGGCAGGAACGCCGCCACCGATGCGACGTTCACCACTCCGCCCCGGCCGCGCTCGCGCATCGGCTCCGCGGCCGCCGACGTCAGCCGGAGCACCGCCTCGCAGTGCACCTTGAGCATGGTCAGCTCGTCGGCGACGGACACCTCCAGATAGCGGCCCTTGTTGCCGAACCCGGCGTTGTTGACCAGCAGGTCCACCGGGTCCCTGCGGCGGGCGAGCCGTTTCTCGACGGCCTCGATGCCCCCGTCCGTCGCGAGGTCGGCGGTGAGCACCTCCGCCTCGATGCCGTGCCGGTCGTGCAGCTCGGTCGCCTGCTCCCGCAGCCGCTTGGTGTCGCGCGCGACGAGGACGAGGTTGTGCCCGTCACCGGCGAGGCGGCGCGCGAAGGCGGCGCCGATGCCGGCGGTCGATCCCGTGATCAGAGCCGTAGTCATGGCCCAAGGCTAGTGAGATCCGGTGACAGGTGCGTCGCGCGTCCGGGCCGCCGCCGGGGTCAGGAGGCCGCGGCGCCCTGCCGGGCCACATGGGCGCGCGCCCGCTCTGCGGCCTCGGGGTGCAGCGCCCCGCCCGCCGCGAGCAGGCGCGGAAGCAGTTCCTTCTCCGTGGTGACGGCGCGGAACTGGAGCGCGGCGGTGATCCCGTGCTCCGGCCTGTGCACCACCTCGACCGGGTCACCCGCCCGGATCACCCCTGGTTCGAGCACCCGCAGATAGGCGCCCGTGACGCCGTGCTGGGTGAACCGCTTCACCCAGCCCTTCTCGCCCACGTGCCCCTGGAACGTCCGGCACGGGATGCGCCCGCTCGTCACTTCGAGCAGCGGGCCGCCGCCGATGCGCCAGCGCTCGCCTATGAGCGCGCCGTGCACGTCGATGCCGGTCGTCGTGAGGTTCTCGCCGAAGACGCCGTTGGCGAGCGGCCGGCCCAGCTCGCGCTCCCAGGCGTCGAGATCCTCGCGGGCATAGGCATACACCGCCTGGTCGTCCCCGCCGTGGTGGCGCAGGTCGCCGATCTCGTCGCCCGCGAGGCCGCTGCCGCCGACGCCCTTGGGGCCCGGCGCGGTCACCCGCACCGGGTCGAGCACGGGCTGCTTGTCGATGCCGGTGTGGCCGGACGGCGCGTCGGTGTACGCGGCGGCGGTGCGGCGTCCGAGGTTCACGGAGAGAAGCTGCATGACAGAAGGCTAGGCGACCCGGCTCAAAGTGGCGGCGCAATATTTCGCCCTGGTTCCAAGCATCACTTATGCTCGAAGAATGATCGAGGCCCGTCATCTCCGTGTGCTGCGCGCCGTGGCCACCACCGGTTCCTTCTCGGCCGCCGCCCGCGAGCTCGGCTGCACCCAGCCCGCCGTCAGCCAGCAGATGAAGGCCCTCGAATCCTCGGCCGGCACGCCGCTGCTGATCCGTACCGGCCGCGAGATGCGGCTGACGCAGGCGGGCGAGGCCCTGGTGAGGCATGCCACGGGCATCCTCGCCGGGCTCACCGCCGCCGAGGAGGAGGTCGCCGCCATCGCGGGCCTGCGCGCGGGGCGTGTCCGGCTCGTCTCGTTCCCCAGCGGCAGCTCGACGCTGGTGCCCGGCGCCCTCGCGGCGCTGCGCGCGGAGCACCCCGGCACCCGTGTCTCCCTGGTGGAGGCGGAGCCGCCGCGCTCGGTGGAGATGCTGCGCGAGGGGGACTGCGACGTGGCTCTCGCCTTCCGTTACGAGGGGCGGCGCGAGGCGCCGGAGGACAAGGGTGCCGCCGTGCCCGCCGCCGAGGACTGGGACGACCTCGTCGTGCGCCCGCTGCTCGCGGACCGGCTCGTCGGCCTCGTGCCCGAGCGTCATCCGCTCGCCGACGCGGACGCGGTGACCATCGGCGAGTTCGCCGACGAGCCGTGGATCGCGGGGTGCCCGCGCTGCCGCAGGCAGCTCGTGGACGTCTGTGAGGGTGCGGGCTTCGTGCCCCGGATCGACTTCGCCACCGATGACTATCCGGCGGTGGTCGGCCTGGTCGGCGCGGGTCTCGGGGTCGCGGTCCTGCCCGAGCTCGCGATCGAGTCCGTGCGCCCGAGGGGAGTACGCACGGTGACGGTGGAGCCGCCGGTGCGACGGGAGATCGTCGCGCTCACGCTGCCGGACCTGGCGCAGGTGCCGGCCGTCGCCGCCACTCTCGACCACCTCGCGCGCGCCGCCGCCCGCTGACCGACCCCGTCTGGAGAAACGTTCCTTCAGTGAGGTGAGGCCGCGGACGCCGAAGCGGGCGTCGTGGCGGGTGCCGTCGTGACGAGCCGGTTTCTCGCGCGGCCCATGAGTTCCTCGCGCTCGTCCTCGGTCAGGCCGCCCCACACGCCGTACGGCTCGCGTACCGCCAGCGCGTGCGCGGCGCACTCGGCGCGCACCGGGCACCGCATGCAGACCTCCTTGGCGGAGTTCTCACGGGCGCTGCGCGCCGCTCCCCGCTCGCCCTCCGGGTGGAAGAAGAGCGAGCTGTCGACCCCGCGGCACGCCGCGAGGAGCTGCCAGTCCCAGAGATCTGCGTTCGGTCCGGGAAGGCGGGAGAAATCTGCCATTGCTGGTCCCCTTGAAGCCGTTCTGACGCGGATACGGTGCCCTCGACCGTACATCTACTATCTAAGGAGATGAAAATATGACTCATTAGGAATCTAGCCCCAGACACCGAAAAAAGGGAAGAAAAGGCTCTAAATGGGGCAGCGCTTGTGATGAAAGCTTGAGGGTCTGCCGCGCCCTCTCCGCTGTATCCGCGCCCTCACGTAGAGTGCCGAAGATGGCTGACTGCCCCGTAACTCTTTCGGGTGACCGTCGTTGAGAGTGCGAGGCGGTTGAAAGAAGAAGCGCTCGGGCAGGTGTCCGAGAGCGTCAACCGCACAGGTGACGAATAAGTACCAGCCTGGAGGCTCAAGGTGACGCGCAGCAGCTGTGAGAGCCGCGGAGGACAGTCATGACATCCGTCCTCGTGTGCGACGACTCCCCGCTTGCCCGAGAGGCGCTCCGCCGCGCGGTCGCGACCGTGCCCGGCGTCGAGCGTGTGACGACAGCGGCCAACGGCGAGGAAGTCCTCCGCCGCTGGGGCGCCGACCGCTCGGACCTGATTCTGATGGACGTGCGCATGCCCGGCCTCGGGGGCGTCGAGACCGTCCGGCGGCTGCTCTCCGCCGACCCCGGTGCACGCATCATCATGCTCACCGTGGCCGAGGATCTGGACGGGGTCGCGCTCGCGGTCGCGGCCGGTGCCCGCGGCTATCTGCACAAGGACGCCTCGCGCGCCGAACTGCGCGCGACCGTCACGCAGGCGCTCGCCGACCCGACCTGGCGGCTCGCGCCGCGCAGACTGCGCTCGGCGGAGATGGGCGCCGCGCCCACGCTCACCGCGCGGGAGATCCAGGTCCTCGAGGGCATGAGCCACGGCCGGTCGAACGCGGAGATCGGGCGCGAGCTCTTCCTCTCCGAGGACACCGTGAAGACGCACGCCAGGCGCCTCTTCAAGAAGCTCGGCGCCTCCGACCGGGCGCACGCGGTGGCGCTGGGATTCCGCTGGGGTCTGGTCCGCTGACATGTGCCGCCGCGGGGGCACGGCGCTCCCCGCCCGCCGCGTGGTGGGCGGGGTGACGAGTGCCCGTCGGCGGTTGCCGCGGGCACGGTTGCCGTCGCTTCGCGCCGGATGCCGCATCCTTGAGGGGTGGAGTTCCTCGGGGACGAGTCGATCGAGCGGGAGGGGAGGGCGCAGGAGATGAGTTCCGGCGCACCTGCTCATAACGCTTCAGTGCACAACTACGGACGCGGTGCCACGGATCAGACGCCGTCAAGGCACCATGGACCGATGCGCGATGACAAGACGACGGTGATCGGTGCCCTCGTCCTTCGCGCTGTCGAGGGCGACGAGCAGGCCACGCACGACCTCCTCGCCCACGTCCACCCCCTCGCGCTGCGCTACTGCCGCACCCGGCTGTCCCGGCTGCCGGGTGACGCGCGGCACTTCGTGGAGGACCTGGCGCAGGAGGTCTGCGTGGCGGTGCTGCTCGCCCTGCCGCGGTACAAGGACACCGGGCGCCCCTTCGAGGCGTTCGTCTTCGCCATCGCGGCGCACAAGGTGGCCGACCTCCAGCGTGCGGCGATGCGCCATCCCGGGTCCACCGCCGTGCCCTCGGACGAGATGCCCGAGCGGCCCGACGACTCGCTCGGACCGGAGGAGCGCGCGCTGCTCAGCAGTGACGCGGAGTGGGCGAAGAAGCTCCTCGCCAACCTCCCGGAGAACCAGCGCGAGCTGCTGCTGCTCAGGATCGCCGTCGGACTCACCGCCGAGGAGACCGGTCAGATGCTGGGGATGTCGCCGGGTGCGGTGCGGGTCGCCCAGCACCGCGCGCTGAGCCGTCTGCGGGCGCTCGCCGAGCAGTGACCTCGCACACCTCTCCGGCCGTACGAACGTACAAAGCTGTCTGATGATCTTGCTCGTGGAATGAGACACCCTCCACGGCCGTTAGCATGGACATCCGCACCGATCAAGGCCATTTGGGGAAGGTGTCATGACTGCAAACGGCGGTTCTTCGACTGGGGTGCCCGAGAAATTCGCGACACTCGGGCTGACCTACGACGACGTGCTGCTGCTGCCGGGCGCGTCGGACATGGCGCCCGACCAGATCGACACCTCTTCGTACGTCTCCAAGAACGTCCGGGTGAACGTTCCGCTGCTCTCGGCGGCCATGGACAAGGTCACCGAGTCCCGCATGGCGATCGCGATGGCGCGTCAGGGCGGCGTCGGCGTGCTGCACCGCAACCTCTCCATCGCCGACCAGGCCAACCAGGTCGACCTGGTGAAGCGCTCCGAGTCCGGCATGGTCACCGACCCGATCACGGTGCACCCGGACGCGACGCTCGGCGAGGCCGACGCGATCTGCGCGAAGTTCCGCATCAGCGGTGTCCCGGTGACCGACGCGGCGGGCAAGCTGCTCGGCATCGTCACCAACCGCGACATGGCCTTCGAGAACGACCGCAGCCGTCAGGTCCGCGAGGTCATGACGCCGATGCCGCTGGTCACCGGCAAGGTCGGCATCTCCGGCGTGGACGCCATGGAGCTGCTGCGCCGCCACAAGATCGAGAAGCTGCCGCTGGTCGACGACGCGGGCATCCTCAAGGGCCTCATCACGGTCAAGGACTTCGTCAAGGCCGAGAAGTACCCGAACGCGGCGAAGGACGGCGAGGGCCGCCTCCTCGTCGGCGCCGCGGTCGGTGTCGCGGGCGACGCCTTCGAGCGCGCCCAGGCCCTGGTCGCCGCCGGTGTGGACTTCATCGTCGTCGACACCGCGCACGGCCACTCCCGCCTGGTCGGCGACATGGTCGCCAAGATCAAGTCCGACGCCCCCGGCGTCGATGTCGTCGGCGGCAACATCGCCACCCGTGACGGCGCCAAGGCGCTCATCGACGCCGGTGTCGACGGCATCAAGGTCGGCGTGGGCCCCGGCTCGATCTGCACCACGCGCGTGGTCGCCGGTATCGGCGTGCCGCAGGTCACGGCGATCTACGAAGCCTCGCTCGCCGCCAAGGAGGCAGGCGTCCCCGTCATCGGCGACGGCGGCCTGCAGTACTCCGGAGACATCGCCAAGGCGCTCGTCGCCGGTGCGGACACCGTCATGCTGGGCTCGCTGCTCGCCGGCTGCGAGGAGTCCCCGGGCGAGCTGATGTTCATCAACGGCAAGCAGTTCAAGTCCTACCGCGGCATGGGTTCGCTCGGCGCCATGCAGACCCGCGGCGACCGCAAGTCCTTCTCCAAGGACCGCTACTTCCAGGAGGGCGTCGCCTCCGACGAGAAGCTGGTCCCCGAGGGCATCGAGGGCCAGGTGCCCTACCGCGGCCCGCTCTCCGCGGTCGTCCACCAGCTCGTCGGCGGCCTGCGCCAGTCGATGTTCTACGTGGGCGGACAGAACGTCCCCGCGCTCCAGGCCAACGGCCGCTTCGTCCGCATCACCTCCGCGGGTCTCAAGGAGAGCCACCCGCACGACATCCAGATGACGGTCGAGGCACCGAACTACAGCCGCAAGTAGCCCGTGCGTGCGTGAGGGGCGGCCCCGGGGCACCGGGACCGCCCCTCACGCGTGTGTCGGGGATACTGGACAGGCAGACCAAGAGGGAAAGGCCCCACAACGTGACTGAGATCGAGATCGGGCGCGGCAAGCGCGGCCGCCGCGCGTACGCCTTCGACGACATCGCCGTCGTACCGAGCCGGCGCACCCGCGACCCGAAGGAGGTCTCGATCGCGTGGCAGATCGACGCCTACCGCTTCGAGCTGCCCTTCCTGGCGGCCCCCATGGACTCGGTGGTCTCCCCGCAGACCGCCATCCGCATCGGTGAGCTGGGCGGCCTCGGCGTCCTCAACCTGGAGGGCCTCTGGACGCGGTACGAGGACCCGCAGCCGCTGCTCGACGAGATCGCCGGGCTCGACGCGGAGACCGCGACCCGCCGCCTCCAGGAGATCTACGCGGCCCCCATCAAGGCCGACCTGATCGGGCAGCGCATCAAGGAGGTGCGCGACTCCGGTGTGGTCACCGCCGCCGCGCTCTCCCCGCAGCGCACCGCCGAGTTCTCCAAGGCCGTCGTGGACGCCGGTGTCGACATCTTCGTCATCCGCGGCACCACCGTCTCCGCCGAGCACGTCTCCGGAGCCGCCGAGCCGCTGAACCTGAAGCAGTTCATCTACGAGCTCGACGTCCCGGTCATCGTCGGCGGCTGCGCCACCTACACCGCCGCCCTGCACCTGATGCGCACGGGCGCCGCGGGTGTCCTGGTCGGCTTCGGCGGCGGCGCCGCGCACACCACGCGCAACGTCCTCGGCATCCAGGTGCCGATGGCCACCGCGGTCGCCGATGTCGCGGCCGCCCGCCGTGACTACATGGACGAGTCCGGCGGCCGGTACGTGCACGTCATCGCCGACGGCGGCGTGGGCTGGTCCGGCGACCTGCCCAAGGCCATCGCGTGCGGCGCCGACTCCGTGATGATGGGCTCCCCGCTGGCCCGCGCCACGGACGCGCCCGGCAAGGGCCACCACTGGGGCATGGAGGCCGTCCACGAGGACGTGCCGCGCGGCAAGAAGGTGGACCTCGGCACGGTCGGCACGACCGAGGAGATCCTCACCGGCCCGTCGCACATCCCGGACGGCTCGATGAACTTCTTCGGTGCGCTGCGCCGCGCGATGGCGACCACGGGCTACAGCGAGCTCAAGGAGTTCCAGCGCGTCGAGGTGACGGTCGCGGACTCGCAGCACAAGCGGTGACGCCCGCGCTGGACGTATGACGTCACGAAAGGGCCCGGACGCCGATGCGTCCGGGCCCTTCGCCGTGCGGGGAGCGGGGCACGCGCGCGTGTGTGTGCCTAGAGGCGGTGGGCGGCGCCCGCCGGGGTCGCGCCCCTGGTGTCCAGGAGGAGCTGGGCCTTCACGGCGAGGCCCTGGAGGTCGTACGTGCGGTGGTGCTGGAGCAGGATCGTGAGGTCGGCGTCGGCCGCCGCCTCGTAGAGCGAGTCCGCGCGCGGGACGGGGTGGCCGAGGACGTTCCAGCTCGGCACGTAGGGGTCGTGGTAGCTGACGGCCGCGCCCAGCTCCATGAGGCGGGTCGCGACCTCCTGGGCGGGGGCGCCCTGCTGGTCGGCGAGGTCGGGCTTGTAGGTGACGCCGAGCAGGAGCACGCGGGCGCCGCGGGCGGACTTGCCGTGCTCGTTGAGCAGGGTCGCCGAGCGCTGGATGACGTACTGGGGCATGCGGTCGTTCACCTGCTGGGCCAGTTCGACCATGCGCAGGGGGCGGGCGCCGCGGGCCGGTCCCGGCATGTCCATGGGGACGCCGTGGCCGCCGACGCCGGGTCCGGGGCGGAAGGCCTGGAAGCCGAAGGGCTTGGTCTCGGCGCAGCGGATGACGTCCCACAGGTCGATGCCCATGTCGTGGCAGAGCACCGCCATCTCGTTGACCAGGGCCATGTTCACGTGCCGGTAGTTGGTCTCCAGGAGGTGCACGGTCTCGGCCTCCCGCGGGCCACGCGCGCGTACGACCTTGTCGGTGAGGCGTCCGTAGAACGCGGCGGCCGATTCGGTGCAGGCCGGGGTGAGGCCGCCGATGACCTTCGGGGTCCCCGCGTAGCCGTGGTCGCGGTTGCCGGGGTCCAGGCGGCCGGGGGAGTACGCCAGGTGGAAGTCGCGCCCCGCCCGCAGCCCCGAGCCGGATTCGAGGATCGGCCGGACGAATTCCTCGGTGGTCCCCGGGTACGCGGGGGACTCCAGGATCACCGTGGTGTGCGGGCGCAGCCGCGCGGCCAGCGCCCTTGCGGCCTCGGCCACCTGGCTCAGGTCGAGCGAACGGTCGGCGGCGGGCGGAGTGGGGGCGCAGATGACGGCGGTGCGGACGCGGCCGAGCTGGGCGGGGTCGGTGGTCGGCCGGAAGCCCTTGGAGAGCATCCGGCGGACGTCGGCGGCGGTGTGGGTCCCCTCGGCGCCGTCACTGGGCAGGCGGCCGCCCGCCAGGTCCGTGGCGCGGGCGGGGTCGTAGCCGATGGTCGCGATACCGCGTGCGACGGCGGTCCGGGCGAGGGGCAGGCCGAGGTGGCCGAGTCCGATGACGGCGAGATCTGCGGGCATGGCGGTGGGCCGTCCTCCCAATAGCCGGAGCGGTACGAGCGCGCAAGCCCTGTGGACACAAGGGGCGAGTGCAATGTCAGACTAGGAGTAAATATGACCGTTTTGCGGTATTGCACCGCGCCGAACTCCGGAGTGTTGTCCACAGGCGGCGGACGAGATCAGCGGACGCGACGGAAATCTGGGCATGATGTGAGTCCGACCACACCCGATCCAAGCGGGAGGCAGCGGTGAGGACAGCGACACTCGGGCCGTCGGAGCGCGCCGAGGCACTTGCGGGGATGGCCGACCGGGAGCTGGACATCCTGGTCGTCGGCGCGGGCGTGGTCGGTGCCGGGACGGCCCTGGACGCCGTGACCCGTGGCCTGTCCACCGGCCTGGTCGAGGCCAGGGACTGGGCGTCGGGCACGTCGAGCCGGTCGAGCAAGCTGATCCACGGCGGACTGCGCTATCTGGAGATGCTCGACTTCGCCCTGGTGCGCGAGGCCCTGAAGGAGCGCGGCCTGCTCCTGGAGCGGCTCGCCCCGCACCTGGTGAAGCCGGTGCCCTTTCTGTACCCCTTGCGGCACAAGGGCTGGGAGCGGCTGTACGCGGGATCGGGCGTCGCGCTCTATGACGCCATGTCGATGTCACGCGGCCACGGCAGAGGGCTGCCGGTGCACCGCCACCTGACGCGCCGCCACGCCCTGCGCGTCGCCCCGTGCCTGAAGAAGGACGCCCTGGTCGGCGCGATGCAGTATTACGACGCGCAGATGGACGACGCCCGCTATGTGGCCACCCTGGTGCGCACCGCGTCGGCGTATGGCGCGAAGGCGGCCAACCGCGCCAAGGTCACCGGCTTCCTGCGCGAGGGCGAGCGCGTGGTCGGCGCCCGGGTGCAGGACGTCGAGGGCGGCGGGGAGTACGAGATCCGCGCCAAGCAGGTGGTGAACGCCACCGGCGTGTGGACCGACGACACCCAGGCGATGGTCGGCGAGCGGGGCCAGTTCCACGTCAGGGCCTCCAAGGGCATCCATCTGGTCGTACCGAAGGACCGGATCAATTCCACGACGGGCCTGATCCTGCGGACCGAGAAGAGCGTCCTCTTCGTCATCCCGTGGGGCAGGCACTGGATCGTGGGCACGACCGACACCGACTGGGACCTCGACAAGGCGCACCCGGCCGCGTCGAGCGCCGACATCGACTATCTCCTCGAGCATGTGAACTCGGTGCTCGCGAGGCCCCTCTCCCGAGACGACGTACAGGGGGTGTACGCAGGCCTGAGGCCCCTGCTCGCCGGGGAGTCGGACGCCACCAGCAAGCTCTCCAGGGAGCACACGGTCGCCCACCCCGCACCCGGCCTCGTGGTCGTCGCGGGCGGCAAGTACACGACGTACCGCGTCATGGCCAAGGACGCCGTCGACGAGGCGGTGCACGGCCTCGACCAGCGCGTCGCCGACTGCGTCACGGAGGACATCCCGCTGGTGGGCGCGGAGGGATACCGTGCGCTGTGGAACGCGCGGGCGCGCATCGCCGCCCGGACGGGGCTTCATGTGGTGCGCGTGGAGCACCTGTTGAACCGGTACGGAGCCCTTGCCGAGGAAGTCCTCGAACTGATCACCGCCGACCCCGCCCTCGGCGCGCCGCTCCAGGCGGCCGACGACTATCTGCGCGCCGAGGTCGTCTATGCCGCCTCGCACGAGGGCGCGCGGCACCTGGACGACGTGCTGACCCGCCGGACACGCATCTCCATCGAGACGTTCGACCGGGGAACGCGCAGCGCCCGGGAGTGCGCCGAGCTGATGGCGCCGGTCCTCGGCTGGGACAAGGACCAGATCGAGCGGGAGGTCCAGCACTATGAGAAGCGGGTGGAGGCGGAGCGGGAGTCGCAGCGCCAGCCCGACGATCTGACGGCGGACGCGGCGAGGCTGGGGGCGCCGGACATCGTGCCGCTCGGCTGACTCCGCCCGCTTGTCCGTGTTGGCCGGGAATATGACGAGGCGTCGGCTGTCGTCGGCGCCCGCGGGCGCCGCGGCTCCTGCCGGGCCTTGCCTCGGCCGATGAGCAGCGGAAGAGTGGCGTCCATGACCGGCGCCGCGGTTCGCGGGCGGCCGGCGGACAGGCGAATCGGGCCCGCCGCGGGGCGGATCACCCGTGCGGGGCGTGGTGTCGGCACGCCGGTCCCCGCCTGTGTGCGGTCCATCATGCGGGACGGTGGACCCTGGGCGCTGAGTGGTCCCCGAGTAGGGGACAATGAAGGCTCTGTCAGGGCGGGTTGCGCGGGTAGCAGCGGGAGCAGCAGAGGGGACGCATGTCGGACGCGGAGCAGACGGGTGAGGCCCGTCGGGACAAGAGCGAACGTCTCCTCGCCGGCCGGTACCGGCTGGGAGAGGTGCTCGGCCGCGGCGGCATGGGCACGGTGTGGCGCGCCAAGGACGAGACGCTGGGCCGTACGGTCGCGGTGAAGGAGCTGCGGTTCCCCTCGAGCATCGACGAGGAGGAGAAGCGGCGGCTCATCACGCGTACGTTGCGCGAGGCGAAGGCGATCGCCCGCATCCGCAACACCAGCGCCGTGACGGTCTATGACGTGGTCGACGAGGACGACCGGCCGTGGATCGTGATGGAGCTGGTGGAGGGCAAGTCCCTCGCCGAGGTGATCCGCGAGGACGGGCTGCTCACGCCGAGGCGGGCGGCCGAGGTCGGCCTCGCCGTGCTCGACGTGCTGCGCTCCGCGCACCGCGAGGGCATCCTGCACCGCGACGTGAAGCCGTCGAACGTACTGATCGCCGAGGACGGCCGGGTGGTCCTCACGGACTTCGGCATCGCGCAGGTCGAGGGCGACCCGTCGATCACGTCCACGGGCATGCTCGTCGGCGCTCCCTCGTACATCTCGCCCGAGCGCGCCCGCGGCCACAAGCCGGGACCGGCCGCCGACCTCTGGTCACTCGGCGGCCTGCTGTACGCGGCGGTGGAGGGCGTCCCGCCGTACGACAAGGGTTCCGCCATCGCGACCCTCACGGCGGTGATGACCGAGGACGTGGAACAGCCCACGAACGCGGGCCCCTTGGAGAAGGTGATCTACGGCCTCCTCGTCAAGGACCCCGAGCAGCGCCTCGACGACGCGGGGGCCCGGGCGCTCCTGCGCGACGTCATCCACGCCCCGGAGCCCAAGGCGGAGCCGGAGCCGGTCGAGGCGACCAAGGTGGTGCCGCTGCCGCCGGTCCCCCACAAGCTGACCAAGCAGCCCAAGCCGTCGAAGCTGAGCGGCCAGGCCAGGCCCGCGAAGAAGGCCGGTGCCGTCGCCGCGGGCGCGGCGACCGGTGTCGGGGGCAGGGCCGAGGAGGCCGCCGACCGGCTGAAGGACGCGTTCCGTTCGGTCCGCGCTAAGACGACGACGGCCGGTTCGCCGTCCGGCGCGGTGGGCGGTACGGGCGGTGGAGCGGCCGGTGCGGGTGCCAGGAGCGCGCCCGGGGCTGCCGCCGTTCCGCCGCCGCCGGGCGCACCGCCGAGGGTGCCGCCCAAGGCGTCGCTCACCGACGTGGTGCCGCGGCGGACGCTGGTCATAGTGACCGTGGTGGCCGTGCTCGCGGTGCTCGGCACGGTGCTCGCCTTCGCGCTCTCCGGCGACGACGGCGGTTCCGGCGAGGACAACAAGGGCGGCGACAAGGCCGCGTCCAGCGGTCCGGCGGCCGGTGACGGCGACAACAAGGACGGCAAGGACGACAAGGACGGCCAAAGCACCGGTTCCGGCGACGACAAGAGCCAGGGCCAGGGCGAGGAGAAGAGCAAGGACCCGGGCAAGGACGACGACGCCGACGAGGGCCAGGGCCACGACCCGGGCAAGGACGACGGCAAGAAGCCGGCCAACGGAGCGGCGTCGACGTACAAGCACGACCAGGGCTTCAAGATCGGGCTGCCCAAGGGGTGGAAGTTCCAGACCACGGCCCGCGCGGGTGCGCGGTTCACCGGTCCCGACGGGCAGAAGCTGCTCATCGGATGGACGAACACGCCCAAGGACAACCCGGTGGCCGACTGGAAGAGCCAGGAGAACTACATGGTCCGGTCGCAGTACGACCGGATCCGCATAGAGAAGGTCGACTTCCGCGGCTGGAACACCGCTGACTGGGAGTTCACCTACGTGGACGGCGGGACCAAGTACCGCTCGGTGGACCGGGGCTTCGTCGTCAACGGCGGCCTGGGCTACGGAATGATGTACACGGCCAAGGCCGACGACTGGGGAAGCGACCAGCGGCGTTCCGCGTGGGAGACCTTCACGCGCACATTCCAGCCGAAGTCCTGAGTCCCGCGGGTCCCGGGACGCCGGGTCCGGCAGGTTGGGCCGGACCAAAGCCCGGGCCTGAGATTTGGGCGCCGAGATCTCGAATCGCCTCATTGCGGTGCGGGTAGGGCACGTATCGTGAAGGCTCGCGGACCCTGCGCATCCGCAATGAGCCGCACAGCGAACGGAATTGACCACCGGGCGGACGGGGAAGGCATCGTGGACGACTACGCGGGTCGGGTGCTCGCCGACCGCTACCGCCTGCCGTTACCTCCCACGGATGAGTACGAACTGGCCGAGTCACGTGCCTTCGACACGTACAGCGGCCAGGAAGTCCTGGTCAGGCAGGTCCCGTTGCCGGAGGTCGTCGAGGCGGAGGTGCTCGACGGCGACGACGATCCGCACGATCTGCCCGAGGGCTTCGTGCCGCGCGCGGGAGCCGGTGCCGGATTGCGGCGGGCCTCGGCGCGGACGACGCGCAGGCCCACGGACCCGGCCGTGCGGCGCGCCATGGAGGCGGCGCAGACGGCCGCGCAGATACCCGACCATCCGCGGCTCGACCAGGTCTTCGACGTGTTCGCCGAGGGGGGCTCACTGTGGATAGTGAGCGAACTGGTGGCGGCCAGGCCGCTCGCGGCGCTCCTGGCGGACCGGCCGCTGAGCCCGTACCGCGCGGCGGAGGTCGCGGCGGACGTCCTCGCGGCGCTGCGCGTGCTGCACGCGCACGGCTGGGTGCACCGGAACATCACCGCCCGCACCGTCCTGATCTGCGACGACGGCCGCGTGATGCTGACGGGCCTGGCGGCGGGGGCGGCCGAGGAGGCGCTGTGCGGGTATGACCCGCGGCCGGTGGAGGCCGGGGAGGCGGCGGGCTCGGCGGGCTCGATCGGCCATGTGTCCGCCTACGAAGGGGCTTACGAAGGGGCCTACGAGGGGGCTTACGAAGGCGCCTATGGAGGTGCCTTCGAGCCGGACCTCGACGACGGCACCGAGTACGGGTCGGGGGACGAGGCGCTCGACCCGGCTCCGGAGGAGGGGCTCGCGGAGGCCGCGGTGCGGCGGGCCGTCGAGGCGGCGGACACCGCGGGGGCGGCGTGGGGCGACGCGCGTGCGCCCGCGGCGCGCGTCGACGACGAGGAGCACGACGGGCCCGCGGTGCCGCAGCCACGGAGCGGCGGCACCGCCTTCGGCACCACCGGCCCGGCGGCCGGGACCGCCGAGCCGGAGAAGGAGCAGGGCCCGCCCGGACGGATCGCGGACCCGTACGGAGTGGCCGACACGAAGCCGTGGCACGGCGCGGTCCCCCGGGGCACGACGCCCCCGTCGGCCCGCGAGGGCGSCGCCCCCGCCGCCCGGCAGCGCCCCTCCGAGGGCCGTGACGAGGCCGTGCGCGGCGGTCCGTACGCGCCCCGGGGGCCGAGGGAGGGCGACAGCCCGTTCGCCCCGCAGAACCCGACCAGCTTCAGCGGCCCCGGCGGCTCCAGCGGCTCCACCAGCCCCAGCGGCTCCAGCGGCTCCACTGGCCCCAGCGAGGGGCGTGGCCCGTACGCGCCGGGGAGTGTGCGCGGCGGCAGCAGCCCCTTCGCCACGCACAGCGGGCGCGAGAGCGTGCCCGGCAGCCGGGCGCCCGGCGACGGCGCCGGCCCGCGCGTGGCCCGGCAGCGCGGTGCGGCCACGGACCACCGCGAGACCCGGCCCCACTCCCCAAAGGCTCCCGCCGCCACCGCCGGAGCCTCCGGAGTTTCCGGGGAGTGGGGGGACGCCGGTGAGGCGCGGCGTGGCCCCGAGACCGCGCTGGCGGCCGAGCGGGCCCGGCACGCGCGCATGGTCGTTGTCGGCGCCGTGACCGAGCGCTGGGCGCCGGAGCAGGCGGGCCCCGTGCACGAGAACTGGCGGCTCGCCGCGCCGATCGGCCCCGCGACCGACCTGTGGGCCCTGGGCGCCCTCCTCTTCCGCGCCGTCCAGGGCCACGCGCCCTACCCCGAGGACAGCACGGCCGAGCTGGTCCAGATGGTGTGCGCGGAGCCGCCGGCCTTCGCCGAGGAGTGCGGGCCGCTGCGGCCCGTGGTGGAGTCGCTGCTGCGTCAGGACCCCACCGAGCGCCTTGACTTCGAGGAGGTCAGCGGCTGGCTCCGCTCCCTCGTGCGGTCCGCCCCGGAGCCGGAGGCGGGCGCGGACGTCGTACCGGTGCCGCCGTACGACGCCGGACGGCTGCCCGTCGTACGCCGCCGTGGCGAGGTCGTGCGCAAGCGCCGCGCGACCGCACCCGCCACCACCGGCGGGCACGGACGGCACAAGCGCGGCAGGGGCAAGGTCGTGCGGTCCGCCAAGCCGCCGCGCGAGCCCCGGCAGCGGCGCGAGACCCCGCGGGTGCGGGCCGACCGGGAGCCCCAGCGGCTGCGCGAGGCACCGCCCGCGCGCGAAGCGGCCCCGGCGCCGCCGAAGCGGGAGCGCGGACCGGCCCGCCCCCGTTCGCTGGGGCGGCTGCTGCTGCTCGCCATCCTCATCGGGCTCGTGGCGGCGATCGCGTACGCCATGTTCTTCATGCCCAAGAACGACGAGGGCGGTTCGGGCGACCGGGCGGGGGCCGCGAGCGATGCCAGTTCGGCGCCGCACAGCCCGGCCCCGAGCCACCAGGAGGAGCCCGAGAAGGACACCGGCAAGGGCAAGGACAAGGGCAGGGACGAAGGTACTTCCGGGCAGGACCCCGGTTCGAACAAGCCGCAGACCAACGGGCCCGAACTGGCGCGGGGCTTCACGCTGCGCAAGGACACCGAGGGGTTCCGGGTCGCCGTCGCGAGCGGCTGGGACCGGCAGGCCAAGAACGGCCGCGGCCAGGTCCGTTACACCCACGGCGATTTCGAACTCCTCGTGGTGCCCGGCCGCGACACCACCGACGGCTACGGCCGCGACCCCATGAAGTACCAGCGCGAGCACGAGCGTGAGCTCCAGCCGTTCCGTGACTCCTCCTGGGCCACCTCCAGCGGCATGCGGCGCATCGACGTCGGCGGCCGTGCCATGGCGGAGGGGCAGTTCACCTGGCAGGACGACGCGGGCCGCGAGATCTACGTACGCAATCTCGCGATGGTCGTCGGCGGCAAGTACCACGTGGTGCAGGTGCGGGGGCCCGAGGCCGAGCGGGACGAGGTGACGCGGCTCTACGAACAGGCGTCCGCCACCTACGAGGTCGCCGACTGACCCGCGCGGCTGTCTCGGACTGACCCTCGCGACCGTCGCCGACTGCCCCTCGCGACCGACTCCTACTGCCCCTCGCGACCGTCGCCGACTGCCCCTCAGAACCCGTCCGCACCACGCCTCACGTGCCCCGTCCGCCCCGCCAGGACATGACCGGCAAGCGTCACATTGAGGTCTCCGTAACCCCCCTGTGGTTCCCTGTACGCCTCCTCCTCCTTAACCTGGCCCTGTCAAGACCATTGCGGGGGAACGTGAATCAGAGCCAGGGCCTGCTCCTCGCGGGCCGTTACCGACTCGGTGAGTCCATCGGCCGCGGTGGCATGGGACGGGTGTGGCGCGCGCAGGACGAGGTGCTGCACCGGACCGTCGCCGTCAAGGAGCTGACGGCCGCGCAGTTCGTGCAGGAGGCCGACCGCGCGGTCCTCTTCGCGCGCACCCAGACGGAGGCGCGTGCCGCCGCCCGGATCAACCACCCGGCCGTCGTCACCGTCCACGACGTCCTCCACCACGACGACCGCCCGTGGATCGTGATGGAGCTGGTCGAGGGCCGTTCGCTGGCGGACGCCGTCAAGGACGAGGGCCGCGTCGAGCCCGTCGAGGCCGCCCGCATCGGCCTGTGGACCCTGAAGGCGCTGCGCGCCGCGCACGCCGCCGGGGTGCTGCACCGCGACGTCAAGCCGGGCAACGTCCTGCTCGCCTCCGACCGCCGCATCCTGCTCACCGACTTCGGCATCGCCGCGATCGAGGGCGACTCCACGATCACCCGTACCGGGGAGGTCGTCGGATCGGTCGACTACCTCGCGCCCGAGCGGGTCAGCGGCGCCAACCCCGGGCCCGCGTCCGACCTGTGGGCGCTCGGGGCCACGCTGTACACGGCGGTCGAGGGGAACTCGCCGTTCCGGCGCACATCGCCGCTCGGCACCATGCAGGCCGTGGTCACCGAGGAGCCCCCGCCGCCCGCGCACGCGGGTCTCCTCGCGCCCATCATCGAGGCGCTCCTGCGCAAGGACCCGGCGGCCAGGCCGAGCGCCGAGGAGGCCGAGGCGATGCTGGCCGAGGCCGCGGAGGGGCGGCGGCCGGGTCCGGCGCAGGCGTACGTGCCGACCCAGGCGCACCCCGCCCGGCAGCATCAGCCCACGCCGTACGGCCAGACCACCCCGTACGGCACGCGGGCCCCGCACGGTCCGGGTTCCGCCACGGCGGTCCAGGGGATCGCGGGCGGCCACGGCGGCCATGACGGCCACGGCGGCCATGACGGTCGTGACGGCTACGGCGGCCTCGTACAGGGGCCCGCGCCGTCGCCCCCGGCCAAGCGGCGCCGACGCGGTCTCGCCGTCGCCGCCCTCGTCGTGGCGGCCGCCCTGCTCGGCGGCGGCGGGGTCCTCGGCTTCCTGCACCTCACCGGCGAGGGCGGCGGGTCGTCGCAGAGCGCGGGTGAGGAGACCGGGGAGTCCGTGAGCGGCATCCCGGACGACTGGGTGCGGGTGCACGACCCCAACGGCTTCAGCCTGATGCTGCCCAAGGGCTGGCAGCGCCAGGCGAACGGCAGCCAGGTCGACTACACGCCGGACGACGGACGGCGCTTCCTGCGGATCGGGGTCGACAAGAACCCGCAGTTCGAGTCCCCGTACGCGCACCAGCTGAGCCTGGAGAAGGGCCTGGTGAAGTTCAAGGACTACCGGCGGCTGCACCTGGACTCCAACATGTTCCGTGACCAGAAGGGCGCGCTCTGGGACTTCAGCTGGACGGCGGGGTCGAACGACACCACCAAGGGGCCCCGGCGGGCCATCGAGCAGACCTATGTGAGCCGGGACGGCGTCGAGTACGCCATCTACCTCTCGGCGCCCGCCGAGGGCTGGGCCAAGACCCGGCAGCAGTTCGACGCGATGCTCAGGGGCTGGCGGGAGAGCTGACCCGGGCCCTGGGGCCCCGGCGCACCAGTGGGGCGGCCGGTGGCGACGGCCGGAACCAGCCGTCCGGCGGCGGCACGGCGGCGGGACCCATTTCGTTCGTACACGTGTGGGGCATGATGGCCGCATGGGGAGCCTGGGAGACCACGCCGGTGCGGCTGGCGCCGGGGCGGGCAGAGCCGGTGGAGAGGGCGCCGACGCCCTGGGAGGCGGCGGCAACGCCCGGGTCATAGCGGGGCGTTACCGTCTCGACGCGCGGCTCGGCCGGGGCGGCATGGGCACCGTGTGGCGCGCCACGGACCTGCTCCTCGGCCGCCAGGTCGCCGTCAAGGAACTGGACAGGGACGAGACGCTCTCCGACACCGAGGCCGCCCAGCAGCGCGAGCGCACGCTGCGCGAGGCCCGTGCCGTCGCCCAGTTGAGACACCCGCACATCGTCGTCGTCCATGACGTCGTCGAGCACGGCGAACAGCCCTACATCGTGATGGAACTGATCGAGGGCGGCTCCCTCGCCCGGCAGATCGGCCGGACCGGACCGCTCGACGCGCCCGCCGTCGCGCGGATGGGCATCGACCTGCTCGGCGCCCTGAGCACCGCCCACGAGGCGGGCATCCTGCACCGCGACCTGAAGCCCGCCAATGTGCTCGTGGAGCGGGCCGGTGGCCGCGTCGTCCTCACCGACTTCGGGATCGCGCAGGTCAGCGGGGCGACGACGCTCACGGAAGTGGGCTCGTTCGTGGGCTCGCCGGAGTACACCGCGCCCGAGCGCATCGCGGGGGAGCGGACCGGGCCCGCCTCCGACCTCTGGTCGCTCGGCGCGCTGCTCGTGACCGCGCTGGCCGGTGAGTCACCCTTCCGCAGGGACTCGATCGGCGGGGTCCTGCACGCCGTCATATACGAGGACATCCGGCCGTCGTCCCGCGCGGCACCGCTGCTCCCGGTCGTCACCGGACTCCTTGAGCGCGACCCGAAACGCCGCCTGGACGCGGCGGCCGCCGGGCGGCTGCTCCAGGAGTACGTCGACACGGGGCGCATGTCCGCGCTGCCCGAGAGCGGGCGGCGGCGGGCGGTGCGCGGCGGAACGGGGCGGCGCGGCCGGGCGGCCGGACGCCGGGTCCCGCCGCCGCCGCGGCGGGGCCGCGCCCTGGGTCCGCGCGGGCGCCAGAGACGGGCCGTGCTGATCACCGCGGCGCTGGTCGCGGCGGTGACCGGGGGCGCGGTCTCGGCCACCGCGCTCCTGCTCGGCCGCGACGGCGACGACGGAAAACCGGCCAATACGTCGTCGCCGTCGACCACCACCCGCAGCCCGAGCCCCACGGTGACCGTCACCGAGGAGACGCCGTCGCCGGGACCCTCGACCCCCCAGGCACCCGCGGGCTACCGCCTCGTCAAGGACCCCGCGGGTTTCGCGATCGCGGTGCCGAGCGGCTTCGCGCGCCGGACGGACGGCATCCGGATCTTCTACGTCTCGCCCAGCGGCACCTACCGGGTCGGCATCAAGAGGTCCGGCCCGGCGCCGGGCGGTCCGCTCGCCGCCCAGCGCCGCGCCGCCGAGGACGGGCCGCGCACCAACCCCGGCTACCGCAACGGCGAGGTCACCGAGACCACCCGCAACGGCCGCCCCGCCGCGCTCTGGGAGTTCATCTGGGACGACGCGGGCAGGGCGGGCGGCGAGCGGCAGATGTACGACCTCTGCTGGCAGGAGGGCGGCAAGACGTACGACGTATGGGTCTCGGGGCCCGCCGAGGAGTCGGAACAGGCGCGGAAGTACTTCGACACCGCGGTCGACACGTTCGTACGCCGCCGCTGAGGCCACGGCCTCCTGGGCCCCGTGCACCACCACCCGGGCCCGTGCATCACCCCGGTCACAAGTGGGCGGCCTGGCTGGAAACCGAGGTGCCGTGCGCGGTAGTGATGTGTGCATGAGTAACGACGGGGGAACCTCCCAGGGGCCGTACGACCCCACCAGTTTCGGCCTCCAGCCGCCGCGGCGGCCGGGCGCACCGGCCGCTCAGCCCGGCAACCCCTACGCGCAGCCCCAGCCTCAGCCGCAGCAGCCGCATCCACAGTCACAGCAGCAGCAGCCGCAGCAGGCGCACCCCCAGCCCACCCAGGTCGTGCCGAATCAGCCGACCGCGGCCGACCCCGGCTCCGCTCCCGCTCCCGGCTCCGGCCCCGACTCCGGTCCCGACGCTCCCGACCCCGGCGCCGGACGCCTCGTCGCGGGCCGCTACCGGCTCATCGCCAAGCTGGGGCACGGCGGCATGGGCACGGTGTGGCGTGCCAAGGACGAGACGGTGGACCGCGAGGTCGCGGTGAAGGAGCCGCGCCTCCCCGAGAACCTGCCCGAGCGCGAGCGCGCCAACGCCTTCGAGCGGATGCGCCGCGAGGCGCGCGCCGCCGCCCGCCTGGACCACCCGGCCGTGGTCAACGTCCATGACGTGGCGGTCGAGGACGGCCGCCCCTGGATCGTCATGGAGCTGGTGCACGGCCGCTCGCTCGGCGCCGCGCTCCAGGAGGGCACGCTCGGCGCGAGGGACGCCGCGCGCATCGGCATCGAGGTCCTGAACGCCCTGGACGCCGCGCACCGGGCGGGCATCCTGCACCGCGACGTCAAGCCGGACAACGTGCTGCTCGGCACCCACGACCGCGTCGTACTCACCGACTTCGGCATCGCCCGGATCGAGGGCGAGACCAGCCTGACGGACACCGGCGGCTTCGTGGGTTCGCCCGAGTTCATCGCCCCGGAGCGGGTCCTCGGCCAGCGCCCGGGACCCGCGTCCGACCTCTGGTCGCTCGGCGTCGTCCTGTACGCGGCGACCGAGGGCGTCTCGCCCTTCCGCCGCAGCAACACCCCCGCCACGCTCCAGTCCGTCCTCAACGCGACGCCCGCCGCGCCCGCGTCCGCCTCGGGCCCGCTCGCCGAGGCGATCAGCCGCCTGCTGGCCAAGGACCCCGCCGACCGCCCGCAGGCCGCGCAGGTGCGCGCGCTCCTCAAGGCGGCGGCCCGTCCTCCCCAGCCGCCGCCGACCCGGCACGTCACGGTCGCGGGCGGCGCCGACCAGGGGCGGGGCAAGGGGATCTTCCTCGGCCGCAAGGCGCTCGCGGCCGTCGCCGGTGTGGTCGTCGCGGCCGTGACGGCGGGCGTCCTCGTGGCGCTGAACCCCTTCGGCGGCTCGGACCCGGCGGGCTGGGAGAAGCGCGCGTCGAAGGAGCTCGCGGCGACCGTGGCGGTGCCGGAGGGCTACCAGAAGTCCGAGGACGACAACGAGACCCCCAAGGAGCACTGGGTCCAGTTCACCGACCCGAGCGGCAGCGTCTGGATCAACCTCTCCCTGCTGAAGAAGTCCGAGGACGACAGCGGTGAGATCGCGGAGACCGCCAACGCCC
Organism: Streptomyces flavofungini; assembly: GCF_041028215.1. GTDB lineage: Bacteria > Actinomycetota > Actinomycetes > Streptomycetales > Streptomycetaceae > Streptomyces > Streptomyces flavofungini_B. The sequence continues at coordinate 2,123 of NZ_JASKYR010000023.1, read as the reverse complement.
ATATGTGGGCCGAGAACGCCGGCTTCAAGGAGTCCGGCGACTACGGACTCGGCATGGCATCCGATCCGGCGCCCAAGGGCGACGGCGAGGAGACCACGTACCAGGGCCGCAAGGCGGCGGAGAACACCGTCGTCTACTCCACCACCGACAGCCAGAACCCGCGTCCGCGCGAACTCAGGGCCCTGTACTACAAGACCACGTCCGGCGACCTGTACCGGCTCGTGATCGGCTATCCCGGCAAGGGCGACTTCACCGAACGGGGCCGTGAGGTGGCCCGGACCGCCATCGCCGATCTGGAGCTCGACAAACTGTGAACGGCTCGGGACAGCCGTGCGGCTCAGCGGTAACGCCCTGATCAGCGCCTTTGTCGCCAGCAATCACTGGCGTCGTGTGAGTGAGCCGTGAAGCCCGTTACCGATGGGTACCCAAAACTCTGACGCGGGCCTACCCTCACGAGCATGACGGACTCGCAGGCCACCGCAGCGCCCCTCGGCACGAACCCGACCGCCCCGGCTCCGGACGGTGCGCGCACCGCCGCCGACGTGGTCACACCCGAGCTGATCGCCCAGCTCACGCGTGATGTCATCGGCTCGGGCCGGACGGCCAACCACACGCCGCTCACCGGCGAGAAGCTGGCCGACCTGCCCGAGTCCGCACCCGAGGACGTGGCCACCGCGTTCCAGCGCGCCCGCACCGCGCAGATCTCCTGGTCGCGCACCCCGGTCAGGCAGCGCGCCGCCGTCCTGCTCCGCTTTCACGACCTGCTGCTCCAGCGCCAGGCCGAGGTCCTCGACCTGATCCAGCTGGAGACCGGCAAGGCGCGCCTGCACGCCCACGAGGAGATCCAGGCGGTCGCGGTCGCCGCCCGGCACTACGGCCGCAAGGCCCCCTCGTATCTGGCCTCCAGGCGGCACACCGGCGTCGTCCCGGCCCTCACCAAGGTGACCGAGAACCGCCAGCCGCGCGGCGTGGTCGGCCAGATAGCCCCGTGGAACTACCCGCTGGAGCTCTCCATCGGCGACGCGCTCCCCGCCCTGGTCGCGGGCAACGCGCTCGTGATGAAGCCCGACACGGAGACGTGCCTGACCGCCCTGTGGGCCCGTGACCTGATCATCGAGGCGGGGCTGCCCGCCGAGGCCTTCCAGGTCGTGCTCGGCGACGGCCCGGTCGTCGGCCCCGAGATCGTCCGTCACGCCGACTACGTCTCGTTCACCGGCTCCACGCGCACCGGCCGCGAGGTCGCGCAGGGCGCCGCCGCCCGGCTGGTCGGCGTCTCGCTCGAACTCGGCGGCAAGAACGCCATGCTGGTCCTCGACGACGCCGACGTGGACAAGGCGGCGGCGGGCGCGGTGCGCGCCTGCTTCTCCTCGGCGGGACAGCTCTGCATCTCCATCGAGCGGCTGTACGTCCACGAGTCCATAGCCGACCGGTTCGTGGCGCGCTTCGCCGAGCGCACGAAGGCGATGCGGCTCGGCACCTCCCTCGCCTACGGCGCCGACATGGGCTCGCTGGTCGGCGAGCGCCAACTCGACACCGTCACCCGGCACGTCGAGGAGGCCGTCGCGAAGGGAGCCACGCTCGTCGCGGGCGGCGTCGCGCGCCCGGACATCGGCCCCTACTTCTACGAGCCGACCATCCTGGACGGCGTCGAGGCGCCGATGGCGGTCTGCGGCGAGGAGACGTTCGGCCCGGTCGTCTCCATCTACCGCTTCACGGACGAGAACGAGGCGGTCGAGCTGGCCAACGCCACGCCGTACGGCCTCAACTCCTCGGTCTGGACGAAGGACGGCCGTCGCGGCCGCAAGCTCGCCGCCCGTCTGCGCACCGGCACGGTCAACGTCAACGAGGGCTACGCGCCCGCCTACGGCAGCGTGCAGTCCCCGATGGGCGGCATGAAGGACTCGGGCCTCGGCCGCAGGCACGGCTCCGAGGGCATCCTCAAGTACACCGAGGCGCAGACCGTCGCCCAGCAGCGGCTGATGCCGCTCGCCCCCTCCTTCGGCCTGGACGACGAGAAGTACGCGGCGTTCATGAGCACGAGCCTGAAGGTCATGAAGGCCCTGCGGCTGCGCTAGCAGAAGCCCCGCGGGCCGCGCGCCCCGCCCCGCTCCGACCCGCCTACC
>NZ_JASKYR010000229.1:0-11653 GCF_041028215.1 Streptomyces flavofungini | reverse complement strand
GCCCTGGACTCCCTCTCCCACCACCTCAAGGACTTCCCCCGCGTGGTCGGCATCCTCGCCGAGGCCCGCGATCTCCTCGGCCCGCCGCCCGCTCAGGCCACCTGAGCGCTGCCACTCAGCCAAGCGCACGCGCCCCCGGAGCGCAGCTGCTCCTCAAAGCCTCGAACTCCGGTGCGCTCAGCTGCCGTTCGGCCGAGCCGCGACGGCTGCCGTCGAGGCGGGCGCAGGCGTCGTCCAGCCACTGGGGGAGGGGCTCGATCCCGATGAACGCGGCAAGGCGCCGCAGCTCCGAGCGAGGGTCGTCCAGAAGGTCTTCGTAGGCGAGGGACATGCCCTGCCCGGCAGGCAGACCCGCGAGGAACTCCGTTGCCTCGACGACGAGTTCGGACCACAGGGCACCGAACCTCGGCAGGGGGAAGTCGCGGTCTCGTACGAGGGCGGGGTCGAAGCGGTCGCCGAGCAGCGGGGCCAGTTCCGGGGGCAGGGAGGCGCGGTGCTCGGGGGTCAGCTCGCCGAAGTCCTCCACACCCGTCCGTTCCCTGATCTCGCGCAGCAAGGTGATCACGCGGTAGCCGGGGTGGCGGCTCATGGAAAGGGCGCAGTCGGGGCCGTCGCGGAAGAGGTGCACGAACTTCGCGTGCGGGTAGGCGGCCCGCAGGCCGGGCGCCCATCCCGTGGAGTACCCGGAGCGCTCGACGGCCGCGGCGCGCCCGAAGCGCTCCGCGAGCCATGCGAACAGCGCGTGGTGCTGTTCGGCGGCGGTCCGCTCGGGCCAGATGACGACCTCGGCGGCGAGTTCGTCGAGCAGGGCGTCGGGATCGTCGCTGAGGTGGGGGAGGACCATCAGGGAGAGCGCGGGGATACCGGCGGGATCGGTCGAGTACCGGCCGGGGCGGCGGGTGTAGAGGAACTCCGGCATCGGCAACCCGCTGCGGATCATGCTCGCGAAGTACGGGGTGGGCGCGGCGATCCGTGCCCAGAAATCCTCGCCCGACAGTCGCCCTTGAAGGAAGACGGTGTCACCGACCGAGGCCATGTACTCATTGAGGCTGAGCACTTCGGGGTGGGTGTTGAGGATGGTGGACAGGGCGGTCGAGCCGCTGCGGCCGGTGCCGGTGACGAAGGTCAGACTGCGCAAGGTCACTCTCCGGTGTCAGGGAGCCAGGGTCAGGAGCCAGGGCCAGGGAGCCACGGTCAGGAGCCAGGGACACCGAGCAGCTCAGCACACGCGCGGCCCCACCGCTACCCGTCCACGGAGGCGCAAAGGCGGGCTCAGGCAAGCCCACGCAGGCCCACGCGGACACACGGAGACCCACCGATGCCCCACCTGAGCCCCCGAGGTCAGATCATGCGGCGCAGCGCGGCCTCCACGGCGTCGACCAGCGGATCGCCCTCGGAGCGCGGATGGCGTGCGAGGCCGAACTCGACGTCCGGCAGCGGAGGGAGGGCCCCGGTGTCGTGGCAGACCATGGCCGGTTCGAGGTTCATCGGCATCAGCGCCGCGACGCCGAGCCCGGCCCGCAGTGCGGCGAGCACGGCGACCAGGCTGTTGCTCTCGAACGCCACCCGCCACGGCCGGCCTGCGTCCCGCAGCGCCCGCAGCACCGAAGTGCGCCATGCGCAGGCGTTGGAGAACAGCACCACCGGCAGGGGATCGGCGCTCACGTCAACGCCCTGGCCGACGGCCCAGGCCAGCGGCTGACGCACCGTCCAGCGCGGTGGTCCGGGAATGGTGGGCATCTCGTTGAGGACGAGTTGGACGCGGCCCGCGTCGTAGGCCTCCCGCATCGCGGCGTCGGACATGCTGAGCACCTCCAGCGTCGCACCGGGATGCAGCCGCGCGAGATCGGCGAGGGCCTGCGGCAGCCGGGACGCGGCGAGGTCCTCAAGCAGGCCGATGCCGCAGCGGCCGGTCAGCGCGCGCCCGGTCTCGGCGAGGGCCTGAGCGGAGAGCGACAGGATGCGCTCGGCGTACGGCAGCAGCTCCTCACCCGCCCGGGTCAGCGAGATCCCCGACGGGGACCGGTGGAGCAGCGGATGTCCGACCGCTCTTTCGAGCCTGCGCACCTGCTGGCTCAGCGCGGGCTGCGTATGGCCCAGCGCGGTCGCGGCACGGCTGATGCTGCCCGCGCGCACGACGGCGACGTACGACCGCAGCAACGCGATCTCCAGATCCCTGGGCATAACGCTTCCTTATATCGGCCAGAGCGAATGAACCCCTACCTATGGCGAGGAGGGGCTTCTAGCGTCGCGTACGTGACCGGATACCGACAGGTGCTCGCGGTGCCGGGAATGGCGGCGCTGCTGGGCGTCTCCTTCCTCGCCCGTACCGCCATCACGGCCGCCGTGATGGCGCTGACCATGTACGTCGTGCTGGACCTGGACCGCAGTTACGCCGCGGCAGGCGTTGTCGCGGCGGCCCTGACCGCCGGTCTCGCCCTGGGCGGGCCGGTACTGGGCCGCCTGACCGACCGGCGCGGCCTGCGCGTGGTGCTGCGGGTCACCGTCGTGGGCCAGGCCGTGTTCTGGCTGAGCGTGCCCTTCCTCTCGTACGCGGTGCTCCTGGGCGCGGCCTTCACGGCGGGCCTGCTGATGGTGCCCGCCCAGTCGGTGACCCGACAGGCGGTCGTCGCGATGACCACGGCGGGACAGCGCCGCGCCGCCTTCGCGCTGGAGGCGGTGCAGGGCGAACTGTCGTACATGGTCGGCCCCGCCGCGGTGATCCTCGGCGCCGCGACGCTGCCCCCGGGCGTCGCCGTGTGGGGCGTCGGTGCCGCGATCGTGGTGGGCGGAGCCGGTCTCCGGCTGCTCGATCCGCCGCTGCGGGCCAAGGGCGAGGCCCCTTCCGGTGAAGCGGGGCGAGCCGCGCGCCGCGCCTGGGCGGGCACCGGCATGACCGCCGTCCTGCTGACGGCGTTCGGCACCACGATGCTGCTCAGCGGCGTCGACCTCGCCATCGTCGCCACACTCGAAGAAGGGGGACAGGTGTCCTGGGCCGCCCTGGTCGTCGCCGTGTTCGGGCTCGCCTCCGTCGTCGGCGGGCTGGTCTACGGCGCCCTGCCCCGGTCGCTGCCCGCCTGGGCCCTGCTCGGTCTGCTCGGCCTCGTGACGGTCCCCGCGGGGCTCGCCCACCACTGGCTGTGGCTGTGCGCCGCCGTTGTCGTCATCGGAGCGTTCACCGCCCCGACCCTGTCCGTGGTGGCCGACACGGTGGGCAGACTGGCGCCCGCGGGGGCACGGGGGGAGGCCACGGGGCTGCAGTCCTCGGCCCAGAGCGCGGGGTTCGCGCTCGGCGCCCCACTCGTCGGGCTGGCCATCGACGCCTCGGTCCCGGCGGGCGGTTTCGCGGCGGCCGGTGCGGCGGGGCTCCTCGCCGCACTGACCGGGTGGCTGCTGTCTCGCGGCGGGCGGCGTGCGGGCCACGGCGCAGGCACCGCATATGATCTTGCGTATCCGCTGGACCAGGGAGTTCCCGCGGATCCGCTGGAGCAGGGAGCTGGGGGGCTCGATGTCGGCGCTGCCGAGAGTGGAAGATCGCCCGATCGTCGATCCGGACCTGCCGGCCAAGCACCGGGCGGTGCTCACGAGGGCCGTGGCGGCGGAACTCCCCTCGCATGACGGCCGGCGCCCGGCCCGGCCCAGCGCCCGGGAGCGGCAGCGCCGGACGCAGCAGCGGCTCGCCGCCCGTCATCCCAAGAAGGTCCACGCGCCGCTGGGCCCCACCGGGGGCGCGATCGGATTCGGTGTGCTCGCATTCGTCGCCGCCCAGGTGACCCGTTCATACCTCGCCCTGCCTGATGACGCGCACGTCACCTGGGAGCCGACGGCGGGTGCCGTGGGCACGCTCGTATGCCTCGTCCTCAGCGGCCTGTGCGTCGCGGCACGCCGGTCCGAGGGCCGCCCCCGCCGCATCGCGCGACGCTACCGGGGCCAGGACCGCTATGTGTGCCCACTCGACCTGGGACCGGACGAACGCGACCTCGTGGTGCGGGCGGCCCGCGCGGTGGAGGCGGTCCGCACGTCGCGGGCGCACGCCCGAGGGCTGATCGATGACCAGCGCAACGAGGTCGAGCTGCCCCACCTCCTGTGGAAGATCGCCTTCGACAGCGCCAGGATGAGCGCCCTCGGCCGCGAACACCGCGCCGCCGAACGCTCCAGCGCGGGCGCCGACGTCGACACCGTCCTCAAGACCCAGGCCAAGGCACTGAAGCAGAGCCACAAGGCCATCAACAAGCGGGTGAAGGCGTTGGAGGCCTACGCCGAAAGCACCGCCCGGATCGACGCCCTGCTCGCCCAGCAAAGCCAGCTGCGGGCAGCCGAACGCCGCAACGACGCCTACCTGGATCTCGTCGCCACCACGGCGTCCGACACGCTCGGCACCGAGCGGGTCCACGCCGCGCGGCAGGACGCCGACGCGCTCACGGACCCGCTGGCCGCCGCCGTACGCGGCGCGCGCGACGCGGCCGAACTCGCCTTGCCGACGGACGCGCCCGCCAAGGCCTGACGCGCCGCTGAGCAGCGACGACGGCGGACCGAGCCGCCTGTGCGTGGCCGGGGTGAAGGGCCCTCCGGAGCCGTGAGGAAGATCACTGGGGACAACCCGCCGCACTTTCCGGCCATCTCCCCAAGTGATCAAGGAGCCCGCAGCGGCAGTTGTTGCCCGAGGGCCAGTACGTCAGAGAAGGCACAACCTCCCATGCCCACCGAAGAGCGCGGTTCCGCGCGCGTCGCAAGCCGTCGCAATGTCCTCGCGGCCACCGTGCTGGGTGTCGTCGCGCCCGTAGGCGTCGGCATCGGCGTCTCCCTCGGCTCGCGAAGCGGTGGCGGCGACGGCGGCGATGTGTCCGGCAAGCCGCACCAGCCGCCGGAGATGACATCGGCGGGCCCCACGGGCACCTGGGCGGCCGCAGGGCCGCAGCCCACCACCGAGGAAGCGATCGTGCAGATCGTCGCCCACCCCGACGACGACCTGTTCTTCATCAACCCGGAGGTCGGACAGGCGCTGCGCAGCGGCAGGCCCACCACCACGATCTACCTGACCTCCGGCGAGGCCAACGGCGTCAACGCTCCCCGCAAGGGCAGCTTCCGGGGCATGGCCCGGCCCGCGCCGGACAAGCGCAAGTACGCCAAGGCGCGGCAGAACGGCATCCGCGCCGCCTACGCCGAGATGGTCACCGGGCGGCCGGGCCACCCCTGGGCGCGCGAGGCCATCGCCACGGCGGGCGGCGGCCAGGCCGAGCTCGACACCTTGCAGGGGTATCCGCACATCAACCTGGTGTGGACGCTGCTGCACGAGGCGGGCAGCATCACCGGCGACCGCCCGTACAGCCTGCACGGACTGTGGGAGGGCCGCGTCGGCCTGCTCGGCTCGCAGCTCGCCCACGGCGGTGCGGTCACCCGCGACTTCTCCTACACCAAGGAACAGCTCATCCAGACGCTGACCGGCTACCTCCTGCGGTTCCAGCCCACCCAGGTACGGATGCAGAATCCGACGCCGGGCCGCCTGGACCGCAATCTCAAGTGCTCCGACCACCAGGACCACCGCTTCGGCGCCCGCTTCGTCCAGCAGGCTCTCGCCCGCTACGCCGCCTCGGACGAGCGTCCCCACTTCACGGTGCAGACCTACATGGGTTACTTCAACGGCGGTCTGCCCCAGTCCCTCGACCCCGTCTCCGGCGCGTCCAAGGCCTCCACCCTCAAGACCTACTCCGCGGCCGACACCTCGCGCGGCGCGTGCAAGGACCCGGCGGGCTGCGGAGACCTCAAGGTCGCCGCGTCCCCCAAGCCCCGCTGGGCCCACAGCATCCACCACGCCGGTGACAGCGGCGCCGACTGGCTGCTGACGGGCAAGAACGACAGCCTGTGGGCGTTCGCCGTCCTGGACGGCCGGATCGCGCACTGGCACCGGCCCGGCGGCAGCGGCGCGCGGTGGAAGGACGGCCAGTGGGAGGGACCCGTGCTCCAGGCGGAGACCGGGATCGAGACGGGTGTGCGGGCGGTGACCCTGCCCGACGGACGCATCGCCGTCTTCGGCACCCGTACGCTCCTTGGAGACCAGCCGGCCGACTACCGCAAAGAAGTGGGATACATCCTTCAGCAGGCCCCGGACAAGCCCTTCGGCCCTTGGCAGTCCCTCGGCAGCCCGGAGCTGTCCGACGAGATCGGCACCCATGACATCAGTTCCCCCGCGGTCGCGGCGCACGACGACGGCACGATGTCGGTGTTCCTGCGCGACAGCGGCCATCAGCTCACCGCGCGCGTCCAGCGGACGGACGGCAACTGGACACCCTGGCACGGCCTGGGCGGCGCCGCGGTACACGGTGACCCCGTCACCGCCACCGACCGCGCCGGACGCGCCTACGTCCTCGCCGCCACCCCGCACAGCGTCCTGGCCTGGGTCCAGGACCGGCCCGGCGCGGGCATACGGGGACCACTGGTCACCGGCCTTCCCGCCACCACCTTGCCGCTGACCGTCCGGCCCGACGGTGACGGTGACGGCGTACGGGTCTTCTACCGCGTTCCCAACTCCGGCAACGTGCAGTCCGCCCGTGTGTACGCCGAGCGCCTCACCTCGGCGGCGACGACGACGGACGGCGCGCGCCGGGCGTCCACCGGACCCGCGCCCGCGGCCGTCACCGACTGGAAGGGGGCGGGCGGCTACGGCCCGGTGAGCGTCACCCCCGACGACTGGGGCGGTGCCCTGCTCGCCGCCAGGACCGCCACGGGTGATGTCGCCACGGCCTGGGGTACGTCGGGCCGCGGCAGGAGCAGACAGCAGTGGAACCACACCGGCATGCTCCTCGCGGGCGCGCCGTCCAGCGCTCCGCTGGCCTCGGGCGGCATAGTGCTGACCATGCTCGGCCTCGACAGCCGTCTGTACTGGACCTACGCCACCCGGCAGGGCGGCCGCCTGGCGCCTTGGCGGCCGGTGGGGCCCTCGGCACCCAAGAAGTCGAAGGCCTGATGCGGATGCCCATGCGGACCACCAGGCTGCTCGCCGACCGGAACAGGAGGGACGTGCAAAACCCGCAGGACACGCAGCTCCAGCAGCGGGACCCGCAGAACCCGCCGGACACGCAGAACCCGCCGGACACGCAGAACCCGCCGGACACGCAGAACCCGCGGGACACGCAGATCAAGCAGCGGGACCCGCAGAACCCGCAGGACGCGCACGACACCACCATCGCGCGGGACCGGTGGCAGAACCCGCGGAGCCCGCGGGACACCCGCGACCCGTTCTTCGACAACGCGAAGTTCCTGCTGATCGTGCTGGTCGCCCTCGGTCACTCCTGGGAACAGATCATCGAGGGCACGCACGCCCTCCAGGCCGTCCACACCGTGGTCTACGCGTTCCACATGCCCGCGTTCATCCTGCTGTGCGGCTACTTCTCCCAGCGCTTCACCGGCCGCCCCGACCAGGTACGGCGCCTCATCGAGGGGGTGCTGATCCCCTACCTCCTCTTCGAGACGGCCTACTCCGCCACGTACAGCGCGGTACGGGGTGAACCCTTCGCACTCACCCCCACCGAACCCACCTACCTGTGCTGGTTCCTCATCGCCCTGTTCCTCTGGCGGCTGAGCACACCATTGTGGCGGGCGGTCCGTCACCCCGTACCGATCGCCGTCCTCGTCTCCCTCGCGGCGGGACTCACGACGATGGGCTACGACCTGGCGCTCCCAAGGGTGCTGATGTTCCTGCCCTGGTTCGTCCTCGGCCTTCGTCTGCGCCCGGAACACTTCGCCCTGTTGCGTACGCGCCTGGCCCGCCGCTGCGCCGTGGTGGCGTTCGCGTGCGCGGCGATGGGGGCGTACCTGCTGATCCCCGCCCCCGACGAACACTGGCTGTCCATGGACGCCGGTTACACCGACCTCGACGTGAGCTGGCCGCGCTACCTGGCCGTGCGCATCGCCATCTTCGCGGTCAGCGCGGTCCTCGTCGCCGCGTTCCTGGCCTGTGTGCCGAGGCGCCGTACCCTGTTCACCGCCCTCGGCGCGGCGACGATGTACCCCTATCTCCTGCACGGCCTCCTGATCCGCGCGGGCGAGGCCGCGGGCCTGTATCCGTTCCTGAAGGACCTGGGCGCGGCCGGTCAGATCCTCCTCACCCTCGGGGTGATCACCACCGTGTTCCTTCTCTCCACCCCACCGGTCCGGAAGCTGTTCCGACCGCTGGTCGAGCCCCGGCTGCCACGGACGGCCATACCGCCGGACGACCGTTCGCGCTAGCCCGGCGGGGCGGCGGCAGGGGGGGAGGCAAGGGGAAGCCATCCGCCAAGCCCGCAGGGCAGATGCCAAGGAACTGCCTGGAAGTCGCGCGAGAGCCTGTGGCAAGATCGCGGGATGCTGCGACTCACCGATTTCATCATCGACTGCCCGGACACGATGAAGCTGGCCGCCTTCTACTCCGAGGTGACGGGCCGCCCGGTCAAGGAAGGCAGCTCCGAGGAGTGGGCGGGCATCCAATTCGGTGAGATCGAGCTGGCGTTCATCCGGGTGGACGACTACCGCGCGCCGCAGTGGCCCGACACCGAGCACCCCAAGCAGTTCCACCTCGACTTCGAAGTCGACGAGATCGAGCCCGAGCAGCGCCGCGTCCTCGACCTCGGCGCGACGCTGCGGCAGGATTTCATCGGCCCCGACGGCTACGGCTGGCAGGTCTACACCGACCCGATCGGCCACCCCTTCTGCCTGTGCCGCAACAAGGGCGTCGTCTGGACCGACGAGGGCCCTGTCTGGCCGGGGCGCGACTAGGCCGTTCTGAGGGCGCGGACGTCAACCGGTATGCCGGGCGGCAGCCGTAAGAGCTGGCTCGGTATCCGTCAGCCGAGCCGGTCCCTCAGATGACCTCCTTCTCCTCGGTGACCATCACGGCCACCGAATCCATGTTGATGAAACGGGATTCGTCGGGGTTGACCAGCGTCCGGTAGTTCTCGGAGGCGAAGAAGGCGTCGTGGTGCTCCCAGTTCTCGAACCAGATCTCCGTCAGGCCGTCGTAGGCCCGGGGCGGGTAGTTGTCGGCGGGAACCGGGTGGGACACGGTGTACTTGCGCACGTAGCGCTCCGCCTCCGGGATGGAGGTGAACAGCGGCGCGTGCCGGTCCCGGTGGTGCTCGACGAAACGCTCGTACGACATTCCCTCGACGCGGTTGATCATGAAGATGAGCTTCAGCATGGAGTTAACCTAAAAGCTCACATCAATGTCAGGGGCAAGTGGGCCAGGAGAACGCGAGGAGCTCGGCATGCGGATCGGTGAACTGTCCGCCCGGACGGGAGCCAGCCGCCGCTCGCTGCGTTACTACGAGGAACAGGACCTGCTCGTCAGCTCCCGCTCACCCAGCGGACAGCGCCATTACGAGGACGAGCACGTCCAGCGGGTGCGTCTCGTGCAGGCGTTCCTGGCGGCCGGCATGTCCAGCGGCACCATCGCCGAGATGAAGCCCTGCATGTCCGAGCCGACCGAGGACAGGGCGCGGCAGGCACTGGAGATCATGGGCCGCGAGCGGGCCCGGCTGTCCGAGGCCATCGACGGCCTCGCCGCCGCCAGGAACGCGCTGGACCACCTCATCGAGGACAACCAGGCGTACCTGGCACGGTCGGCGGACGACGGTCCGTGACCTGGCCCGAAGCCGGCGGTGACGGCACCTACATGCGGCCCGTCGCCAAGCGGAAGCGGTAGTACCGCGGCATCGGGGCAATACGGGTCCCATGGAAGTGAGCGCAGGAAAGTTCATCGACTACACCGGCGTTCTATGGCTGGACGTCATCCTGAACGCCGTGTTCCTTTGCAACACCGTCGGCTTGAGCTTCTGGATCGCCTGGGGCATCAAGGAGCGGCGGCAAGGCGTAGAGGGCGCGGTGCGGAAAGCCCTGAAAAAGGCCGGGCATGCCAGCGGATGGAAGCCGCGTACGCGGTGGACCATGGCAGGAGTGGCGGTTGGCGCGAACGTCGCTCTGATGGTGCTCGGCGCCGTGTTGATGGCGACGAGCAAGCAGGGCGGCGGCATCGCCCTCGGCTGGGGAATCACTTACACCGTTCTGTGGCTAGTGGCCGGTCCTCTGCTGCGTCCCGTCGCCGGGAAGAGGCCGGAGCACTCCCGAGAGTGGGACGAACCGCACGAGGGCGACCGGCCGCGCACGGCCTGAGCGATTGCAATCAGCAGAATGACCCTCGGCGCCCATTTCGCTCATTGGAATGGACATCGCTCGTCGTGAGTCAGCGGCCTGGGCCGACTTCGTCCTCGCTGTCGAGCACCTCGCGGCCCTCGACTCCACCGCGTAAGTGGAACTCGGTGTTGTGTCGGGTTCGGTAGCCCGGAGGAGTCGAAGCACACCAGCTACCAGGAGGTATGTACCCGCCATATCGTGCGCGTAGCGGCCGGGTGAGTCAGACCGGAATGCCGTTGGACCCGTAGTCATGGGGCCCTCAGCGCCTGCGCCCGACGATGGCCAGGTGGGTGCGGCGGGGGCTCGGGCGGTCCCAATTGCACCTTGATATGAAGTTCGTGAATTGCAAGAGAATGCATAATGAAACTTAAACTGTTCGTCAACTCCTGCTTCGGTTGTGCCGAGGTGTCCTAATGTCTTGGGCAGCACCAAAGAAACGGGAGGAAGTAAGTGAAGAACGTTTTGCGGGGGATCGGCGCGGGCTCGCTGGCGCTGGCTTGTGTTTTCGCGGGCAGTGGTGGCGCCGAGGCGGCCACGGCGCACGGAAAGGCGTACTACGGCTGCACGAACTACGTGAAGGTCTGGCGCAGCGGCAGCAAGGTCTATGCCTACGGCTGGCAAACGTGCGACAAGAAGCGCAGCGTGCAGCGCCCCGAGGCCGCCATCAGCTCCTACAAGGGTGGCAGCCTCAAGGACTATTCGGGTGGCAGGCTCGGCGGTTGCCACAACACGAAGTCCTGCAAGTCCCCGACGGTCTCGCTCAAGGCCCACAAGGGCTACAAGTACCGGGCGACGAACACCGGAACCGCCTCGATCGGAATTCCCGACGAGGGCGACTACATCTGGCCCAAGCGGACGCAGGCAGTGAAGTGGTACACGGCTTCGTAATGAAGCCCGTGGGCTCGATAGGGGATTACTCGCACTGCTGCCGGACGTAATTCGGTGGGAGTATCCCGAAAGGCAGGTCTTCCCCTCTGGGAGGGCCTGCCTTTCGTCATGTCCAGGGCGGCGGTGGAGCCGCCTCACAGAGGTTGATCGCGTTGATCGGAGAGGACCAGCGTGAGCCTGCCGAGCCACTCGAAGTCGTCCGGGTAGTCCCACTCCTCGGCATGGGCCAGTACCTCGGGCAGGTCTTCGCGTGCGATCGGCGGTCCTGGTCGGCAGCCGTCGGTTCCGTCGGGCGCGACCCAGGGGATGTATCGGCAGACCTCGACCACTCCACGGTCGACGAGAGCGAGGAGAACCGGCGCGAGATCCGCCGCGGGTGCGGATGCCAGGGGCTCTTCCAGGTCTCCCCGCACTCCTGGCAGGATGTCGATCTCGCTCGCATTGAGCACGAAGGCGTACTCGACGTCGGACAGCTCACTCGTACTCACCCGGTAATTCTCACAGGTGCATGCGGGAGGCTGAGCTGCCGGGGAGGGAAACGGGCCGGGCGGGGACCGGGCTGGTCAGGGACGGGCCGGTCAGCGACGGGCAACGCAGCGGT
>NZ_JASKYR010000228.1:0-10322 GCF_041028215.1 Streptomyces flavofungini | reverse complement strand
TCCCGGTGCGGTGTCCGCGCTGTCCGCGCTCGCGCCGCGGCTGCGGTCCGTCGCCGTCGTCACGGGGCGGCCCGCGGGGGTCGCGGTGCGCTACGGCGGCTTCGCGGGGGTGCCGGGGCTCGACCACCTGGTGGTGCTCGGGCACTACGGCGCGGAGCGCTGGGACGCGGTCACCGGGACCGTGCGCGCGGCGGAGACGCATCCAGGCGTCGCCGCCGTACGGGCGGAGCTGCCCGGGTTCCTCGACGCGATCGGGGCGTGGCGGGGGACCTGGATAGAGGAGAAGGGCCGTGCGGTCGCGGTCCACACCCGGCGTGCGGAGGACCCCCAGGCGGCCTTCGACGCGCTGCGTGCGCCGCTGGCGGAGCTCGCGGCGCGCCACGGCCTGATCGTCGAGCCGGGCCGCATGGTCCTGGAGCTGCGGCCGCCCGGCATGGACAAGGGCGTGGCCCTGGCCGAGTACCTCCGGGAGGTGGGCGCCGAGTCGGTCCTCTACGCGGGCGACGACCTGGGCGACCTTCCGGCGTTCGCGGCGGTGGAGAAGCTCCGTTCGGACGGGGTGGCGGGCCTCCTGGTGTGCAGTGGCAGTACGGAGGTCGAGGAGCTGGCCACCCGGGCCGACCTGGTCGTGGACGGCCCTGAGGGCGTGGTCGGCCTCCTGGCGTCCCTCACGGCTAACCTGCCGCCCGCCTGACCCCGCCGCCCGGCACGGGGCAGGCAGGCGCCTGTGCTGGTCAGGCCGGGGTCTGCGGGGTCAGGGCGTGCAGCTGGTCCAGGAACCACTGGGTGGGGGGCAGGGCCGTGGCGGCGGCCGCCAGGCGCTTGGTGCGTTCGGCGCGCTCCTGCGGGTCCATGAGCAGCGCCGCGTGCAGGGCCGAGGCCGTGGCCGAGATGTCGTAGGGGTTCACGGCGAGGACGTCCTCGGACAGCTCCTCGTACGCCCCGGCCTCCCGCGAGAGTACCAGCGCGCACCCCTCGTCGGAGACCACGGGCACCTCCTTGGCCACGAGGTTCATCCCGTCCCTGATGGGATTGACCAGCGCCACGTCGGCGAGCCGGTACGCCGCGAGCGAGCGCGCGAAGTCGTCCTGGACGTGCAGGACGACCGGCGTCCACCCCGGGGTGCCGAACTCGGCGTTGATCGCCTCGGCGACCCGCGAGACCTCCGCGGTGTAGTCCCGGTAGACCGCGAGATCCTGCCGGGAGGGGTAGGCGAAGGCGACGTGGACGACCTGTTCCCGCCACTCGGGGCGGTCCACCAGCAACTGCCGGTAGGCGTGCAGGCCGCGCACGATGTTCTTGGAGAGTTCCGTCCTGTCCACCCGGACGATCGTCCTGCGGCCCTCGCCGACCTGCTCGCGCAGCGCCCGCATCCGCTCCTCGACGTCCTCGCGGCGCGAGCGCTCCCGCAGGAAGTCGGCGTCGGCGCCCAGACCGTGCACGCCGACGCGCGTCCCCGACGTGCCGCCGAGCAGCCGCACACAGCACTCGGTGAAGGCGTCGGCCCACCGCCCGGTGAGGAACCCGAGCCGGTCGGCGCCGAGCATGCCCCGCAGGACCTGCTCCGCCACGTCGTCGGGAAGCATCCGGAAGTAGTCGGCGGGCGCCCACGGCGTGTGCGAGAAGTGCCCGATCCGCAGGTCGTCGCGGAGTTCGCGGAGCATCCCGGGGACGAGGGTGAGGTGGTAGTCCTGCACGAGGACCGCCGCCCCCGGCGCCGCCTCCGCCGCGAGCGCCTCGGCGAAGGCGCGGTTGTACTGCTCGTACGCCGCCCACTGGGCGCGGAACTCCGGCCCGAAGGCGGGTTCGAGCGGCGTCTGGTAGAGCATGTGGTGCACGAACCACAGGACGGAGTTGGCGATGCCGTTGTAGGCCGCCGCGTGCACGCCCTCACCGGCGCCCGCGTCGATGTCGAGCATCCGCACGCCCGGCTCGGAGACCCCGCGCCGCACGGCCTCCCTGTCCCCCTCGCCGAGCGCCGCGCACACCCACAGGGCGTCCGCCTCGTCCCCGATGGCGCTGAGACCGGAGACCAGTCCGCCGCCGCCGCGTCGCGCGCCGAGCTCCCCGTCCTCTCCCACGGAGTACGAGACGGGGCCGCGGTTGGACGCGACCAGTACCTTCGCTGCTGTCGACGAACGGGGCTCTGGAACCATGTGGCAAAACGTAGCCCGTACAGGAAACGCTCAAACGTACGCCGAGCGGACTCCGTCCGGCGCACCCGGCAAGCGCTTACGCCACGCGTCGGTGCGCATACTCGGAGATACCGGCCATCGGCGGCCTTTCCTCCGTGTCCACGGCGTACGTACGCGGCACGAACCCGTGCTCGCCCCGCTCGAACTGCGTCAGCTCCGGGCGTACGAGGTGTCCGCGCGCGAGGCGGAGCTGCGCCGTGCGGTAGATGGCCGCCGCCATCCGCCCGAGCGCCTGCCCGTCCTGGTGCCTGTGCCTGCGCACCCCCACGTCGACCTGCGCGAGCGCGTCGAGCCCGACGGTGTGCAGCGCGTCGACGAGCAGCCCGAGCTCCACCCCGTACCCGACGGGGAAGGGCAGCTGTTCCAGGAGGGATCTGCGGGCCGCGTACTCGCCGCCCAGCGGCTGGACGAAACCGGCGAGCAGCGGCCAGTGCATGTTCAGCAGCGGGCGCGCCATCAGCTCGGTGACCCGGCCGCCCTGGCCGGACGCCGCGCCGAGCGGGCGGTCGTACATCGCCTTGACGAAGTGCACGTCGGGGTCGGTGAGCAGCGGCCCCACTATCCCGGTGACGAAGTCGGCCGAGAACTCCCTGAGGTCCGCGTCGACGAACGCCACGATGTCACCGCCGGTGACCAGCAGGGAGCGCCACAGCACCTCCCCCTTGCCCGGCAGGGCGGGCAGCCGGGGCAGGATCGCGTCCCGGTGGACGACCCGCGCGCCCGCCCGCCGGGCGACCTCCGCGGTGCGGTCGGCGGAGCCGGAGTCGATCACCACCAGCTCGTCGACCAGCGGCACCCGCTCCATCAGCGTACGGCGGATCTCGGCCACGATCGCGCCCACCGTCCGCTCCTCGTCGAGGGCGGGCAGGACGACGCTCACCGTCGCGCCGGACGCCCGCTTGGCCGCGGTCAGCCGCTCCACCGGACGGTCGGCGACCGACGAGGAACGCCTGCTCAGCCAGTGCTCGACCTCTTCCAGCACGGTCAGGGTCCTCCCCATATGTGATCCATCTCGCGGTTCGGACGACTATCTCAAGGGTCCGGGGCTTCGGTTACAGTCTTGAACAACGCCGGTGACCATCGCATGCCGGGGTCGCCACCGCGTTGCTGGCAGACAACTGAAACCCATAATCGAAAACCGCTCATCCAGAGGGGCAGAGGGAAACGGCCCGTTGAAGCCCCGGCAACCCTCCCGCCGACCGCGAGGTCACGGTGGGGAAGGTGCCAATTCCGTCTCGCGGCGAGATGCGTCGCGAGGAAGATGAGGAGAAAGGGCCTCGCCTCCATGGCTGTTCAGACTGTTGCCACCGAAACGACCTCCACCGTCGACCTCGGACCTGCCTCCGGCCTCTCGTGCCGTGAGTGCGGCACCACGTTCCCCCTCGGCCCCATTTTCGCCTGTGCCGAGTGTTTCGGCCCGCTCGAAGTCTCCTACGACCTCCCCCTCGGCGACCCCGAGTCCCTGCGCAAGCGGATCGAGGCGGGTCCCGCCAACATCTGGCGCTACGCCCCGCTGCTCCCCGTCCCCGCCGACGTGGCCGACAAGCCGAATCTGAACCCCGGCTGGACCAAGCTCGTCAAGGCCGACAACCTCGCCCGTGAGCTGGGTGTCGAGCCGGGCAAGCTGTTCGTCAAGGACGACTCCGGCAACCCCACGCACTCCTTCAAGGACCGCGTCGTCGCGCAGGCCCTGGAAGCCGCGCGGGCCTTCGGCTTCACCACCCTGTCCTGCTCCTCCACCGGCAACCTCGCGGGCGCCGTGGGTGCCGCCGCGGCCCGTGCCGGTTTCCGCTCCTGCGTGTTCATCCCGCACGACCTGGAGCAGGGCAAGGTCGTCATGGCCGCGGTGTACGGCGGCGAGCTCGTCGGCATCGAGGGCAACTACGACGACGTGAACCGCTTCTGCTCCGAGCTCATCGGCGACCCGCTGGGCGAGGGCTGGGGCTTCGTCAACGTCAACCTGCGGCCGTACTACGGCGAGGGTTCCAAGACCCTGGCGTACGAGATCTGCGAGCAGCTCGGCTGGGAGCTGCCCGACCAGCTCGTCATCCCGATCGCCTCCGGCTCGCAGCTCACGAAGATCGACAAGGGGCTCAAGGAGCTCATCGCGCTCGGCCTCGTCGAGGACAAGCCGTACAAGATCTTCGGCGCCCAGGCGGAGGGCTGCTCGCCGGTCTCGGCCGCGTTCAAGGCCGGTCACGACGTGGTGCGCCCGCAGAAGCCGAACACGATCGCCAAGTCGCTCGCCATCGGCAACCCGGCCGACGGGCCGTACGTGCTCGACATCGCGCGGCGTACGGGCGGTGCGGTGGAGGACGTCGACGACGAGCAGGTCGTCGACGCGATCAAGCTCCTTGCCCGTACGGAGGGGATCTTCGCGGAGACCGCGGGCGGTGTGACGGTGGGCGTCACGAAGAAGCTGGTCGAGGCGGGCCTCATCGATCCCTCGCTGACCACGGTGGTCCTCAATACGGGGGACGGCCTCAAGACGCTGGACGCTGTCGCCGAGACGTCGCAGGCCACCGCCACGATCAAGCCGAGCCTCGAGGCGTTCCGCTCCGCGGGGCTCGCCGGTTAGCCGCCGTAGGGCTTGCTGTCCGCTGCCGACTGCGGGCCGTGGTCCGTCCTCGCGCAGTTCCCCGCGCCCCTTCGGGGCGCCCCTGACGGGGCGCCCTTTCCCCCCGTACATCTGAGGTGAAACCATGAGCGTCAACGTCCGCATCCCCACCATCCTCCGCACCTACACCGGCGGGCAGGCCGAGGTCGCCGCCGAGGGGGCCAACCTGGGTGAGGTCATCGCCGACCTGGAGAAGAACCACACCGGGATCGCCGCGCGCGTCCTGGACGACCAGGGCAAGCTGCGCCGCTTCGTCAACGTGTACGTGAACGACGACGACGTCCGTTTCGAGCAGGGCCTGGAAACGGCCACTCCGGACGGCGCCGGCATCTCGATCATTCCCGCCGTCGCCGGTGGCTGATCATTTGCGCAAGTACCCTGCGTAATCCGAATTGCCCCCTCCGCGAGAGAAGCGGAGGGGGTAATTCTGCATGGTTGAGCGCGGTACAGTTGGGAAGCGTGCTTCGCCGTCGGTGCCGAGTGCAGGGACGAAGTCGGCCTGGAGTCGACAAGAAGTAGCCAAAGCGTGCTGCCTATATGGGTGTTCTGTGGCTTTTGCCCGGCCCGACTTGCCCCAGATCGCGGGGAAATCTCCGTAAATCACCGATCAGCCATGCCCGGAATTCTCGTCCGATTGACCTGTTGCAGACGGCAGTTGGACAGATACATTCAGCGGCGGTCGACGCGTTCCGGCGCACACCCCCAACCAATGGGGGGTGAGGTCTGACCCGGGTCCGCGAAGTGCGGTCCTGTGCAAGGGCCAGAAATAGGGGAGTTCGGCATGGCTCAGGGCACCGTCAAGTGGTTCAACGCGGAGAAGGGGTACGGCTTCATCGCGGTCGACGGTGGTGCGGATGTTTTCGTCCACTACAGCGCGATTCAGATGGACGGCTACCGCACCCTGGAAGAAGGTCAGCGAGTCGAGTTCGAGATCTCGCAGGGCCAGAAGGGTCCGCAGGCGGACATGGTCAAGCTCGCCGTCTAGCTCGGCGCGAACGGCCACCGACGCAAGCATCGCGAGGGGCTCGTATCCCATGGGGTACGGGCCCCTCGTGTGCGTCCGCACTCCTCCGCGCGGGGTCGATCTGCCGTGGGCACCTTGCACTCGCAGGGGTCGAGTGCTAATCATTGGCGTTAGCACTCTCCGAGTGAGAGTGACAGAACTTGGATCGGGTCGGTGAGGTCCGCACGCCGGGTGGGGCAAGGAACCACAAGGCGAGCAGTCCGTCCGTCGCGGGCGCCAGCACGGTCCGTTTGCATTTCCACCCCGTCCGGGAGGACCACTTCACATGGCCAAGATCATCGCGTTCGACGAGGAGGCACGGCGCGGCCTCGAGCGCGGCATGAACCAGCTCGCCGACGCCGTCAAGGTGACCCTGGGCCCCAAGGGTCGCAACGTCGTCCTCGAGAAGAAGTGGGGCGCCCCCACGATCACCAACGATGGTGTCTCCATCGCCAAGGAGATCGAGCTCGAGGACCCGTACGAGAAGATCGGCGCCGAGCTGGTCAAGGAGGTCGCGAAGAAGACGGACGACGTCGCCGGTGACGGCACGACGACCGCGACCGTCCTGGCCCAGGCCCTGGTGCGCGAGGGTCTGCGCAACGTGGCCGCCGGTGCCAACCCGATGGCCCTCAAGCGCGGCATCGAGAAGGCCGTCGAGGCCGTCTCCGGCGCCCTCCTTGAGCAGGCCAAGGATGTCGAGACCAAGGAGCAGATCGCTTCCACGGCCTCCATCTCCGCCGCCGACACCCAGATCGGCGAGCTCATCGCCGAGGCCATGGACAAGGTCGGCAAGGAAGGCGTCATCACCGTCGAGGAGTCGCAGACCTTCGGTCTCGAGCTTGAGCTCACCGAGGGCATGCGCTTCGACAAGGGCTACATCTCGGCGTACTTCGCCACCGACATGGAGCGTATGGAGGCGTCGCTCGACGACCCGTACATCCTGATCGTCAACTCGAAGATCTCCAACGTGAAGGACCTCCTTCCGCTCCTGGAGAAGGTCATGCAGTCGGGCAAGCCGCTGCTGATCATCGCCGAGGACGTCGAGGGCGAGGCCCTGTCGACCCTGGTCGTCAACAAGATCCGTGGCACCTTCAAGTCCGTCGCCGTCAAGGCCCCGGGCTTCGGTGACCGCCGCAAGGCCATGCTCGGCGACATCGCCATCCTCACCGGTGGCACCGTCATCTCCGAGGAGGTCGGCCTCAAGCTGGAGAACGCCGGTCTCGACCTGCTCGGCCGCGCCCGCAAGGTCGTCATCACCAAGGACGAGACGACCATCGTCGACGGCGCCGGTGACAGCGACCAGGTCCAGGGCCGGGTCAACCAGATCCGCGCCGAGATCGAGAACAGCGACTCGGACTACGACCGCGAGAAGCTCCAGGAGCGCCTGGCGAAGCTCGCGGGCGGCGTGGCCGTCATCAAGGCCGGTGCCGCGACCGAGGTCGAGCTCAAGGAGCGCAAGCACCGCATCGAGGACGCCGTTCGCAACGCGAAGGCGGCCGTCGAGGAGGGCATCGTCGCCGGTGGTGGCGTGGCCCTGCTCCAGGCCTCCGCGGTCTTCGAGAAGCTGGAGCTCGACGGTGACGAGGCGACCGGCGCCAACGCCGTGAAGCTCGCCCTGGAGGCCCCGCTCAAGCAGATCGCCGTCAACGGCGGCCTTGAGGGCGGCGTCGTCGTGGAGAAGGTCCGCAACCTCACCGTCGGCCACGGCCTCAACGCCGCGACCGGTGAGTACGTGGACATGATCGCCGAGGGCATCCTCGACCCGGCGAAGGTCACGCGTTCGGCCCTGCAGAACGCCGCGTCCATCGCCGCGCTGTTCCTCACCACCGAGGCCGTCATCGCCGACAAGCCGGAGAAGGCGGGCGCTGCCCCGGCCGGCGGCGGCATGCCGGGCGGTGACATGGACTTCTGAGCCTCCGGCTCGGCAGACCAGCTCACGTACCGAGGGCGGCACTCCTTCTCACGAAGGGGTGCCGCCCTCGGGCGTTCACGGCAGCCGGTCGAGGAGCCAGGTGCAGAGCTCCTCCGTCACCAGGGTGTGCGGCTCGTTCCGCGAGGCGCAGTGGAACTCGTCCAGTTCGCTCTCCTGCTCCGCCGAGGCCGTGACGGGGCCGTAGAGCTTCTCGTGGGTGTCGATGTCGCGCAGGGCGATCGCGCTGACCGCCGGGACGAAGCAGTGTTCGCGGATGTCCGCCTCGGCGCCCAGACCGATCAGGGCCGGGATCTTGTCGAGTTCGTCGGCCAGGATGCCGAAGCCCTCAAGGGTGCCGCCGGGGGCGCCGTCGATCTCCGGCAGGCCCGAGGTGCGGATGCGCGGCTTGCGCAGCGTCACGACCCTCAGCTGGGCCACGAGCTGGTCCTCGCCCGCCGCCTGGGTGTGGAGGTGGGTGCCGGTGATGGCCAGGCCCCTGCCGTGGAAGGCCCGCACTCCCGGGCGGATGCCGTTGCCCTCGCCGGAGCGGACGCCGTTCGCCACGCCGATCTTGCGCGGCCCGGACGGCCAGCCGCCGACCCGCTCCAGCTCGGCGAGGAACTCGGCGCGCGCCTTGTCGGTCTCCGGTGTGTCGTCCCACTCGGCGATGTGCTGCCACAGGAGCTGGCGGGCCGCCGGGCTGTTCATCTGCTGCGAGAAGGCCGGGTTGAGGCGCCGGATGTAGTGCGCGAAGGACTGGAGGGCCACGGGGATCGAGGCGCCCCGGTGCGGGCTGTCGTAGGAGAAGTACAGGGCGGTCTGGTGGTCGTTCTCCTCGCCACCGTCGTGTTCCATCTTGGCCAGCGCGTACCGGGCGACGAGCCCGCCCATGCTGAAGCCGCCGACGGTCAGCGGGTGGTCGCCCGTCCGCTGGGCGATGGCCTCCTGGATCGCCGCGCGGACGACCTTGGCGTTGTCCAGGATCGAGGCGCTCCGCTCGTCGAAGCCGAGCAGGATCACGTCGTAGCCGCGCTTGCGGACCTCGCTGATGAAGGGGAACGGCCCGCGCTCCAGGATCTCCCAGCTGAAGTCCAGCTCGCTCGGCCCCGCGTTGAAGCCGTCGCCGATGATCACGGGGCGGGTCAGTCCGCGCTTGGGGTTAGCGAGGTAGACCCAGGCCCGTCCCTCCGGCAGCGCCCACTCGTCGTCCGGCGCCGGTGCCTCGGCGGGCGCCTCCCTGGCCTCCCTCGGGCCGGGGGCCAGGGTGATGCGGGCGGCGGACCCCAGCGCCTCCACCACCTGGGGGTCGTAGGGCTCCGGCGGCTGCTCGCCGGGCGCGGGTGCGGTGTGCTCGGTCATGGGAGTTCCCTCCGGTGTGGCGCTTCCGATGACGTGCCGTGTCATCTTCGGTACGCCGGGTGGCCCCCGAAAGCCGCGCACGCCGACTCGGCGGCCTTTCGGACAGGGGGCCTTCGGCCGGTTGCGGGTGGGGCGCGAGAGAGCGTGGCGCGCTGGCCTGGGCGGTCCGGCCGTCGGCCGGGGCGAGCCGCCGTCGGGCGACGGCGCGTCGGCCATCCGGGGGTGCCGCACGGGAGCGGCGGGGCGCCCGGCCGGGCGGAAGTATGTCGCGAAGGCGACCCGGATTCAGCGTCCGGCACCCGTGCGGGGCGTGTGGGCCGGGATGGCGGTACGGACCGCCGCCGCGTGGGCGCGGACCCGCGCGGGCCCGAGAGCCGCCTCGCGGGCGGGTTCCGGTTCGCCCCGGCACGGCCCGCAGACCCCGCCGGGCAGGGCCTCCGCGCGGCCGGGGGCCCGGCAGACGGCGCACTCCAGTACGCGGAGGACCGGGCGTGCCTTCTGCTCCGGCTGCTCCGGTGGCAGCTTGCTCGCCAAGCGGCTGCGGACCAGGGCCGCCGGGCTGTGCACGGTGGCGGGCAGCCCGCAGGTGAGGGCACGCAGCACGTCCGGCTCCGCCGCGCCGCGCTCGAACCACTGCGTGACCTGCGGTTCCAGGGCCACACAGTCGGCGGACGAGAGCGACAGCGCGGGGGCCGTCCGGCCGAGTGCCGCGAGCAGGATGAACGCGCGGCTCCTCGTGGGCCGGTCGCCTCGCGGCGCGGCCTCGGGTACGTCGCCGCGTGTGTACGCCGCCCACCAGGCGTCGTCCCGCGCGGTCCGCGAGAACCACGTCCGCGTGATCCAGCGGGCACCGGTACCAGTGGTGTGTACGTGTTCCCTGCCGCGCCGCAAGTGGCCTGCGGCCTGGAGCCTGTTGAGGGCGGTGCGGAGGGCGCACTGCCCGTACGGGAGGTGCTTGGCCAGGGTCTTCACGGAGATGTCCGTGCCGTCGGGGAGCCGGTCCACGTACGCGGCGATGGCCGCTTCGCGGGGTGGCAGGTGGGTGAAGTCGGGGGTGCGGTAGGCCTCTTGTCGCGGTACGGAGCGTTTGCCGTAGCCGGGGTTGGCCATGGGGTGTGGGGGTGTGTGCGTGGGCCGCTGGGCGGCACTAACATTGGCGTCAGCCATGGATCGGTTCTTTCTGGTTGGCGATCTCGTGGTCAGACCCCCGCAGGTGTTGGAGCACCGGGCGGGGGT
>NZ_JASKYR010000227.1:0-11984 GCF_041028215.1 Streptomyces flavofungini | reverse complement strand
CCGTGGCGCGGCGCGGCCTGGCCTGAGCGGAACCGGCACGCGCGCGGGGGGCCGGGTGGGCTCCCGCGCGCGTGGGGGCCGCTGCCCCGCAGGCTTCCGGTGGCGTCCCAGCGGGCTTCCGGTGGCGTCCCCGCTGCCGTCCGGCCGCGCCCCTACCGCTCTCCTGCTACTTCCCGACTTCCTTCGTCACCAGGGAGATGGCCTCCTCCACGTCGTCCGTGACGTGGAAGAGCAGCAGGTCGGCCTCGGAGGCCTTGCCCTGGGCGATGACGGTGTTCTTCAGCCAGTCGACCAGGCCGCTCCAGTACTGCGTACCGAAGAGGACGATCGGGAAGCGCGTCACCTTGCGGGTCTGGACGAGGGTGAGCGCTTCGAAGAGCTCGTCCAGGGTGCCGAGGCCGCCGGGCAGGACCACGAAGCCCTGCGCGTACTTCACGAACATCGTCTTGCGGACGAAGAAGTACCGGAAATTAACGCCGATGTCGACATACGGGTTGAGCCCCTGCTCGAAGGGCAGCTCGATGCCGAGGCCGACCGAGGTGCCCTTGGCGTCGACGGCGCCCTGGTTGGCGGCCTGCATCGCGCCGGGCCCGCCTCCCGTGATGACCGCGAAACCGGCCTCCACGAGGGCTCTGCCGATCTCCACTCCCGCCGCGTACTCCGGTGAGTCCATGGGAGTGCGCGCCGAGCCGAAGACGCTGATCGCGGGCGGCAGTTCGGCGAGGGTGCCGAAGCCCTCGATGAACTCCGACTGGATGCGCAGGACCCGCCAGGGGTCGGTGTGCACCCATTCGGAGGGGCCGTCGGAGTCGAGGAGACGCTGATCGGTGGTGGTGCCCGCCTGCACCTTGTCCCGCCTGCGCAGGACCGGGCCGACCTGCTTCTCGTCGGGGCGCTTTCCGGCAGCGGGGCCGTCGTTGTTGGTCATCGTCTGCTCCCTCCATGCGTACGGAACCACAGCCTAGATCTACGCGGGTTACGGCCGGGGGACCTCGGGATGTCCGGCACCACGAGGCACCGGAATCACCGCGTCACGCGGTCAGCCACTTCCGCAGCCGCTCCTCGGCCTCGGGGATCAGTGAGGCCTGTACGCGCTCGTCGACCTTGTGGGCGAGGAGCGGGTCACCGGGGCTGAAATTGACCGCGGGCACGCCGAGCGCGCTGAACCGGGAGACGTCCGTCCAGCCGAACTTGGGGCGGGCCTCGCCGCCGACGGCCGCCATGAAGGCGGCGGCGGCCGGGTGGTCGAGGCCGGGCCGCGCCGCGCCCGTGTGGTCGTCGACGATGAACTCGTCGACGCCGCAGTCCGCGAAGTAGGCGCGCACGAAGGCGAGGGCGTCCTCCTCGCTGCGGTCGGGCGCGTAGCGGAAATTGACGACGACGGTGCACTCGTCGGGGATGACGTTGGTGGCGACGCCGCCCTCGATGCGGACGGCGTTGAGACCCTCGTGGTATTCGAGGCCGTCCACCACCGGCTTGCGCGGCTCGTAGGCGGCGAGCTTCTGGAGGATCGGGGTGGCGGCGTGGATGGCGTTGGAGCCCATCCACGCGCGCGCGGAGTGCGCCCGTACTCCCTTGGTCTTCAGAAAGACCCGCAGCGTGCCCTGGCAGCCGCCCTCGACCTGGCCGTCGGTCGGCTCAAGGAGGACGGCGAAGTCGCCCGCGAGCCAGTCGGGGTGCGCCTCGGCCACGTGCCCGAGGCCGTTCAGATGGGCGGCCACCTCCTCATTGTCGTAGAAGACGAAGGTGAGGTCGCGGTTGGGCTCGGTGACCGTCCGGGCGATGCGGAGCTGCACGGCGACGCCCGACTTCATGTCGCAGGTGCCGCAGCCCCACAGGACGCCGTCCTCGTCGAGGCGCGAGGGCACGTTGTCCGCGATCGGCACGGTGTCGATGTGCCCGGCGAGGACGACCCGCTCCGCGCGGCCGAGGTTCGTGCGGGCCACCACGTTGTTGCCGTGGCGGTCGACGGTCAGGTGCGGCAGGCCGCGCAGGGCCGCCTCGATGGCGTCGGCGAGGGCCGCCTCCGAACCGCTCGGCGAGGGGAAGTCGACCAGGCGGGCGGTCAGCTCGGCGGCGTCGAGCGTGAGGTCAAGCGGGGTCTGGGACATGCGGACGACCCTAACGCGCGAGGGCGGGACGGCCTGTCGGTGGACTCCAGTACCTTGGACGCGTGCCTGAGCCATCCACCCTCCCCCGGCGCGGCCGCCTCATCCGTATCGGGACCGCGCTGGCGGTGCTGCTCGCCGTCGCGGGCTATGTGGCGGTGCAGTACGTCTACGGCGGCAGGCCCGACCCCGGATGCACGGTGGTGTCGGCCAACGGCGACGGCGCTTCGTACGAGTTCACGGCCGAACAGGCGGAGAACGCGGCGACGGTCGCCGCCGTCGGCACCTCGCGCGGCATGCCCGAGCGCGCGGTGACCATCGCCCTGGCGACCGCCCTCCAGGAGTCGGGGCTGCGCAACATCCGGCACGGCGACCGCGATTCGCTCGGCCTCTTCCAGCAGCGCCCCACGCAGGGCTGGGGCGACGAGCGGCAGATCATGGACCCGGCGTACTCGGCGGCGCGCTTCTACGCGCATCTGGCCGAGGTCCCCGGCTATTCGCGGCTGCCCCTCACGGTCGCCGCGCAGCGTGTGCAGCGCAGCGGCTATCCGCAGGCGTACGCCAAGCACGAGCCGGACGCGGTGCTGCTCGCCGCGGCGCTCACCGGCCGCGCGCCCGCCACGTTCGGCTGCGAGGGCCGCCCCGGTACGGACCCCGGCGGCCCGGCGGCCGTGCGGGCGGCGCTGGTGCGTGACTTCGGCCGCGAGGCGCGCCCGGGGGCCGCACGGGGCCGCACGGTGACGGTTCCCGTGCCCGCCACCGCCGCGGCGGGCGGCGGGGCGCCGCAGCGGGGCTGGGAGCTCGCGCACTGGGCGGTCGCGCAGTCCTCGGCGCTGGGCGTGGAGCGCGTGGTGTACGCGGGCCGGGAGTGGCGCGCCGGAGGTTCGGGAACGTGGCACAAAGTGCCCGCGGACCGGGCCGCGGGGCCCGGTGACGCCGCCGACCGGGTCCGGATCGTGACCGCGCAGTAGTGCGACCCATCCCTCGATGGGGGCACGGCACTCACTCCTCTGCGGGAGTACGGCCAGGGGCCTCCCGTCCTGCCCTCTTTCCCCTCTCGTCCCTTGCGAACAAAGGGGATGAAGGATTTTCCGGGCCGGGTGACGGACGGGCCTTTTGCCCGCTTTCATCCGGAGCCGATTATGCGACGCATTACCAACTCTTTGCATTGGCTCACCGCAACCAATCCGCTCCTCGTGCGGTAGTCACTGCGTCCGAGCGCCGGAACCCATCCGGTGGGACGCCGGAGCCCATCCGGCCGGACAACCCACTGTCTTCTCCCGTCTGAAGGAGCATCATGTCCCTCCCCCTGACCCGCCGGATCGCCCGCGCCGCGCTGCTCAGCGCTGCGGGAGCAGCTTCCGTGGTCGGTGCGGCCGGCTCCGCAAGCGCCCTCCCCGCCGCGCCCGACCTCGGCGGGCTCACCGCGCTGGACACCGCGAACCTCGGCAACACCGTCGACA
Organism: Streptomyces flavofungini; assembly: GCF_041028215.1. Lineage (GTDB taxonomy): Bacteria > Actinomycetota > Actinomycetes > Streptomycetales > Streptomycetaceae > Streptomyces > Streptomyces flavofungini_B. Next base: position 8,413 of record NZ_JASKYR010000227.1, on the reverse strand, counting down.
GCGCCGCCCAGAGCACCGGCAACCTCGCCGGTGAGACGGGCAGCCAGGCCGTGAAGAAGGGCGTCCCCGCGGCGACCAAGGCCGTCGGCAAGACCGCCAAGAAGACCACCCCGGTCGCCCAGCGGGCCGCCGGTGACGTCGCGGGCACCGCGGGCGAGGTGGTCGGCGACACCGCGGGCACCGCCACCAAGGGCGGGCTGCCCACCGACGCGCTGGGCGGCCTGCCGACCCAGGGCCTGCCGCTCGGCTGATCGAGCGACCCCCACGACGGAGGGGCCCGGAGCCASTGGCTCCGGGCCCCTCCGTCGTGCGTCCGCCCCGTCAGGCGTACGGGCGGCGGACGTCAGGCGTCCGCGCGTCTCACGCCAGGCGTCCGACCGCCGCCGCCACCCGCTCGTCCGTAGCCGTCAGCGCCACGCGTACGAAGCGCTCGCCCGCGGGTCCGTAGAAGTCGCCGGGCGCCACCAGGATGCCCAGGGCGGCGAGATGGCCGACGGTGTCCCAACAGGACTCGCCGCGCGTCGCCCACAGGTACAGGCTCGCCTCGCTGTGCTCGATGCGGAAGCCGTGCTTCACCAGGGCCTCGCGCAGGGCGGTGCGCCGGGCCGCGTACCGCTCGCGCTGCTCGCGCACGTGCTGGTCGTCGCCGAGCGCAGCCACGACGGCCGCCTGGGTGGGCGCGGAGGTCATCATGCCGCCGTGCTTGCGGATCTGGAGCAGATCGCCGAGGACGGCCGCGTCACCGGCGATGAACGCGGCGCGGTAGCCCGCGAGGTTCGACCGCTTCGAGAGCGAGTGGACGGCGACCAGGCCCTCGTAGGAGCCGCCGCTGACGTCCGGGTGCAGGACCGAGACCGGGTCGGCCTCCCAGCCGAGCTCCAGGTAGCACTCGTCGCTGACGAGCAGCACGCCGTGCTCGCGCGCCCAGCGCACGGCCCGGATCAGCTCCTCCTTGGCGAGGACCCGGCCGGTCGGGTTCGAGGGCGAGTTGAGCCACAGGAGCTTGATCCCCGCCGGGTCGAGCCCCGCCACACCGGCGTCGGAGCCGAACACGTCCGGGTCGTAGGTGACGTACTCCGCGCGGGCCAGGCGCGCACCCACCTCGTACGTCGGGTAGGCGAGCCGGGGGTGGGCCACGACGTCGCCGGGGCCGAGGCCGAGCTGGGTCGGGAGCCAGGCCACCAGCTCCTTGGAGCCGACGACCGGCAGGACGTTGCGGTGCGTGAAGCCGGTCGCGCCGAGGCGCCGCTCGCACCAGCCGGTGAGCGCGTCGCGCAGCTCGGGCGTGCCCCACACCGTGGGATAGCCGGGCGAGTCCGCCGCCGCGATCAGCGCTTTCTGGATCAGCTCGGGCACCGGGTCGACCGGCGTGCCCACCGACAGGTCGACGATGCCGCCGGGGTGGGCGGCCGCCGTGGCCTTGTAGGGCTCGAGCTTGTCCCAGGGAAAGGTGGGAAGGCGGTCGGAAACTGCGGACACGTACTGACTCCCGTACTGCTTGGTGGACAAACGCCTCGGTCCCGTACGGCAGGACGTGCCGTACGGGACCGGGGCGACGCTTCGGGCCGCCGTTACTGGTTCTGCGGCGGCAGTGCGGCGATGAAGGCGTGGTCGCGCTCGATCAGACCGAGCTTGCTCGCGCCGCCGGGCGAACCCAGCTCGTCGAAGAACTCGACGTTCGCCTTGTAGTAGTCCTTCCACTCCTCAGGAGTGTCGTCCTCGTAGAAGATCGCCTCGACCGGGCAGACCGGTTCGCAGGCTCCACAGTCGACGCATTCGTCCGGGTGGATGTACAAGGACCGGGAGCCCTCGTAAATGCAGTCGACCGGGCACTCCTCGATGCACGCCTTGTCCTTGACGTCGACACAAGGCTGCGCGATGACGTAGGTCACGCTGTCGTTCCTCCTCGATACGGGCGTTGGCGGGCCGTCCTCAGGCTCCGCTCGCCTGGCGCGCGGGAGCGCGGCGTCGTCGATGCCCGCCCCTAGTATCTCCGTTCCTGGGCATGATCCGAACAGGAGGGGCTCGAGAAGCCGTGGAATTCACTGCGGGCGGACGACTCACAGTTCGCATAACCCCCGCTGACGTGGGCAAACGCGTATCAGTCCGGCGTCGCACCGACGCCGGTGAGCGCGGCGGCAGATTCACCGACACGGTGGGTGTTCTCACATCGTGGAACAACGGTGTGCTGCTCATCACAGAAAAGTCCGGTGAGAGCGTCCGGATCGCGGAGGAGACGCTGGTCGCGGGCAAGCCCGTGCCGCCGGCCCCGGCCCGCAGGCGCTCCCCCGCCGCCTCGTACGAGGAGCTCGCCCGGGTCTCCGCGCGCGCCTGGCGGCCGGTGGAGAGCGAGCGGCTCGGCGACTGGGAGCTGCGGGCCGCCGGCGGATTCACCCGGCGGGCCAACTCGGCGCTGCCGCTCGGCGATCCCGGGCTCCCGCTCGACGGGGCACTGCGTGAGGTGCGCGCGTGGTACGGGGCGCGCGGGCTGCCCGCGTACATCCAGACCGCGACCGGCGCCGAGGGCACCCAGGAGCTGCTCTGCGCCGAGCTGGTGGAGCACGGCTGGGAGCGCGAGGTCAGCGCGGAGCTGCACATCGGCGCGCTGGCCCCGGTCGGGGACCTGGACGTCGACGTGGCGCGCGTGGAACTCTCCCGTTCCTGTGACGAGGGATGGCTGCGGCGGTACGGGCGGGCCGGATCTCCGGGACCGCATGTGCGCAAGGTGCTGGCAAGCGGGCCCTCGGTGTGGTTCGCTTCCGTGCCCGGGAGCGGTGACGTCCCGGCCGCCATCGGCCGGTGCGTGATCGACGGGCGCTGGGCGGGATTCATGGCGGTCGAGGTGGATTCCGGGCACCGCAGGCAGGGGCTCGCCACGTCGGTGATGGCCGCCCTGGCCCGGCAGGCCCTGTCCGACGGCGCGTCGGCGGCGTGGCTCCAGGTCGAGGACGGCAACGACGGCGCGCGGGCGCTGTACGGCGGGATGGGCTTCGCGGCGCATCACACCTATCACCACTACCGGCACGGTCGGGCCTGAGCGGGAAGCGGCGCGGCCGGGCAGCACGGCACGGCACACGGCAACAGCGCCCTACCGGGGCATGAGACACGAGGCACGTATGCACGCGGAGTCCGGCGAATGGCGGCGGCGGTTCGCCGAGGAGGTACGGTCCGAACGGCCCGGTCTCGCCCTGCTGTGTCTGCTGATCGGCACGGAGGCGGACCCTTCTCTCGGCCAGGAGGGGATCGACGCCGCCGAGATCGAACTCGACCGGCTCGCGGGCCTGTTGCCCTTCCGCCCCGGCGGGCCCCGCGCCTGGGCGTCCGCGCTCGCCGAACTCCTCGGTGAGCAGTGCGGTTTCCAGGGGACGCCGGGCGACTACCAGCGCCTGGACTCCTCCCTGCTCCATCTGGTCCTGCGGCGCCGCAAGGGGCTGCCGATCCTGCTGTCCGTGGTGTGGATGGAGGTGGCGCGGCGCGCCGGTGCCCCCGTGTACGGCGTGGCGCTGCCCGGTCACTTCGTGGTCGGCTTCGGGCCGCGCGACGAGCAGGTGCTCGCCGATCCGTTCGACGGCGGCCGCATACTGACCGGCCAGGACGCGGAGCTGCTCGTGGCGGGGACCGCGGGGACCGGGCTCCAGCCGTCGATGCTGACGCCCGCGGACCCGCTGAACATCGTGCAGCGCATCCTGAACAACATCCGCGCCTGGGCGGCCGCACGCCCCGAGCGCTCCGAGGTCGCGCTGTGGGCGCTCGACCTGTCCCTGCTGCTGCCCGCGCACCCGGCGCGCCTGCGCTATGAACGGGCCCAACTCCTCGTTCAGCGGGGCGATTTCCTGGGGGGCGCGGCGGAGCTCGACGAGTACGCCGATGTGGTGACGGCGGTGGAGCCGACCACCGCCGAGCGGGTCCGCCAGCAGGCGAGGGCGGCCCGGGCGATGCTGAACTGAGGGCCGCCGGGCGTGCGGCTCCGGGCCCTTCGGCGCGGTAGGCGATCGGGTCGAGGGGGCACCACGGACGTATGCGTTCCCCATCCCCCGGAAACACGGAGTGGCGACGGCTGTTCGCGGCCGAGGCCGGGGCCGAGCGCCCCGATCTGGCCCTGCTGTGCCTGCTGATCGGCACGGAGACGGACCCCTCCCTCGACGCGGAGGGGATCGGCACGGCCGGGCGGCTGCTCGACCGGCTCGGGGAGCAGGCCGCGCTCGGCCACCGCGGCCGACGCCCCGGTACGCCCCGGGCGTGGGCCGCCGCCGTCGGTGAACTGCTCGGCGGGCGGTGCGGGTTCCGCGGCAGACCGGGCGACTACCAGCGCCTGGAGTCCGCGCTGCTGCACCAGGTCCTGCGGCGCCGCAGGGGCCTGCCGATCCTGCTCTCGGTGCTGTGGCTCGAGGTGGCGCGGCGCGCGGGCGCGGCGGTGCACGGCGTGGCGCTGCCCGGTCACTTCGTGGTCGGCTTCGGGGGCCCGGACGACCAGGTGCTCGCTGACCCGTTCGCGGGCGGCCGGGTCCTGACGGGCATGGACGCCGAGCTGCTCGTGGCGGCGGCGACCGGGGAGCCCCTCGTGCCGTCCATGCTGGGCCCCGCCGACCCGCTGGACATCGTGCGGCGGGTCCTGAACAACATCCGTGCCTGGGCCGCGCCGCGCCCCGAGCGCAGCGACGTCTCCCTGTGGGCGCTCGACCTCTGCCTGCTGCTGCCGTCGCCGCCGCCCCGGCTGCGCTTCGAGCGCGCCCAGCTCCTCGTGCAGAAGGGGGACTTCGTCAGCGGCGCGCGCGAGCTCGACACGTACGCCGACGAGGTGGCCGAAGCGGACGCGGCGACGGCCGACCGGGCCAGGCGGCAGGCGCACGGGGCGCGGGCCAGGCTGAACTGAACGCGCGGTGCTCAGAGCCAGCCCTTGTCGCGGGCGGTGCTCACCGCCTCGGCGCGGTTGCGGACGGCGAGCTTCTGGATGGCCGTGGAGAGGTAGTTGCGGACGGTGCCCTGGGAGAGGTGCAGGGCGGTGGCGAGCTCGGCGTTGGTGGCGCCGCCCGCCGCCGCGCGCAGGACCTCGCGCTCGCGGTCCGTCAGGGGGTTGGCGCCCTCGGCGAGCGCCGCGGCCGCGAGGGTGGGGTCGATGACCCGCTCCCCCGCGAGCACCTTGCGCACCGCCGCGGCGAGCTGGGCGGCGGGAGCGTCCTTGACCAGGAACGCGTCGGCGCCGGCCTCCATGGCGCTGCGCAGATAGCCGGGGCGGCCGAAGGTGGTCAGGATCACCACCTTCACGGCGGGCAGCGCGGCGTGCAGTTCGGCCGCCGCCTCGATGCCGGTGCGGCCCGGCATCTCGATGTCGAGCAGCGCGACGTCCACGCCCGTCTCCCGCGCCGCCGTCAGCACCTCGTCGCCGCGGGCCACCTGGGCGACGACCTCGATGTCCGGTTCGAGGCCGAGCAGCGCCGCGAGGGCCTCGCGGACCATCCCCTGGTCCTCCGCGAGCAGAACTCTGGTCACCTTGTCGCCGCCGCCGCTGTCCTCGCTGGTCATGAGGGCGATCCTACGGCCGCTCCGGGGAGCGGGACGCGGACCGCGAGACGGAAGCCGCGGCGACCCGCGGACCCGGTCTCCAGATCGCCGCCGACCGCCGCCACCCGTTCGGCGAGGCCCGTCAGGCCGTTGCCCGCGGCTGCCGCGCCGCCCACCCCGTCGTCCTCCACGCGGAGTTCGAGGCGGGGCCCGGCGAGGGTCTGGCGGGCCGTGAACGCCACCGTGCAGTGCTGGGCGCCGCTGTGCCGCACGACGTTGGTCACGGCCTCCCGCAGTGCCCAGGCGAGCGCCGCCTCGCCCTCCTCGTCCGGCAGCGTCTGTGGCGCCTCCAGCGGTACGAGCGCCTCGATGCCCGCCGCGGACAGCGCCGTGCGGGCGCCCGCGAGTTCACCGGCGAGGGTGCGCCTGCGGTACCCGGAGACGGCCGCCCTGACGTCGACCAGGGCCTGCCGGCTGACCTGTTCGATGTCGGCCACCTGCTTGGCGGCGCCGTCGGGGTTCGCGGGCAGCATCCGCCCGGCGAGCTCGCTCTTCAGCGTGATCAGCGAGAGCGAGTGGCCGAGCAGGTCGTGCAGGTCCCTGGCCAGGCGCAGCCGCTCCTCGTTGGCGGCGAGCTGGGCGACGGTCGCGCGGGCCTGGCGGAGCTGGATCGTCGTACGCACCAACTGGCGTACGCCGGTCATGGCGAAGCCGACGAGGAGGTTGAGGACGGCGAGGTTGCCGAGGACGTCCTGGAGGCTGTCGGTGCGCAGGCCGACCAGGATCATCACGCCGGTGACGCCGGGGATGGCCCAGGCGGCGCGCCGCAGGGGCAGTACGGCGCCCACGGACACCGAGACGTAGACGAAGAGCCCGAGCCAGTTGGAGCCGAAGCCGAGCGCGAGGACGACGGCCAGGGTGAACTGCGCCGCGAACGAGGCGTACACCGCGCGCCAGTCGAGCACCTTGGTGGTGTACCGGAAGACCAGCGTCAGATAGCAGGCCACGAAGGCGGTGAGTCCCAGCGCGCCGAGAACGGTGGCCCAGGTCTCGCGCTCGGCGCGCACCAGGTCGTTGACCGGCGCCGTGAGGAACACCAGCCAGATGCCGATCCAGAGCGACTTGGTGAGCAGCTGGCGGCGGTCCGTGACGGGCCTGCCGAAGGTGTAGACGGGGTGGCTGCCGTCGAGGGCGTCGGTGTCGCGCGCCTTCTCGGCGAAGGAGGTCTCGCTCACGCCTTCAGTGTGTCCTTCCGGTACAGCCACGCCGCGCCGCCCGCGAAGAGGACGAAGTAGGCGACCAGCAGGGCGACGTCCTCGGCGTGCGGGGCGTCGCCCAGTTCGATGGCCTGCCCGAGCGCAGCGTACGCGTGCGTGGGCAGCCAGGCGGCGATGTCGCGCAGCCACTCGGGGAAGGTCGTCGAGGGCATCCAGAGGCCGCCGAGCAGGGAGAGCCCGAAGTAGATGATCATCGTGACCGGGCGGACCGCGTCGCCGGACGCGAGGTAGCCGATGGCCACGCCGAGCGCCGCGAAGCAGAGGCTGCCCGCCCAGATCGCGCCGGTCAGCGCGAGCCACTGCCAGGCGTCGAAGCGGACGTCCTTGAAGACGGCGGCCACGGCGAACACCACCACGATGGACGGCAGGCTGACCACGGCCGCGCTCGCGGTCTTCGCCAGGACATAGCCGCGCCCCGGCAGGGCGGTCAGCCGCAACTGCCGCACCCAGCCGCTCTCGCGCTCCTTGGCGATGCGCTCGCTGTTGCCCATCAGTACGGCGGTCAGGGCGCCGAAGGACGCCATCGACACCATCATGAACGCGGGGACCGGCAGACCGGAACCGGGCACCTCGTCGGCGCCGCCCCGGGTACCGGCGACGATCAGGAAGAGCACCGAGGGGTAGATCACGGAGAAGAAGAGGAACTTGCGGTTGCGCAGGGCGCGGATGATCTCCAGCTTGACCAGGCCGCGTGACGCGAGGGAGTTCAGCATGCTGTCCTGGCCTCCTCGGCCTCGGTGAGGGCCACGAAGGCCTGTTCGAGGCCGAGCCCGGCCACTTCCAGGTTGTGGGGGTGGACACCGAGTCCGTAGAGCGCGTGCACGGTGGCGTCGGCGTCCCTGGACTGGAGGCGGACCGTGTGGCCCGAGACGTCCAGAGTGGTGAGGAACGGCAGCGCCCTGAGCTTCTCGGTGAGGGGTCCGTCGATCTCCGCCAGGTCGAAGGCGACCTGGCGGGCGCCCGCCCTGGCCTTGATCTCGGCGGCGGTGCCGTCCGCGAGGAGGCGCCCCCGGTGCAGGACGAGGACGCGGTCGGCGATCGCGTCGGCCTCCTCCAGGTAGTGCGTGGCGAACAGCACCGCGCGGCCCTGGTCCGCCTGCTCGCGCATGGTGGCCCAGAAGGCCTGGCGGGAGGTGACGTCCATGCCGGTGGTGGGCTCGTCGAGGACGATCAGGTCGTTGGCGCCCGCGGTCGCGAGGGCGAAGCGGACGCGCTGCTCCTGGCCGCCGGAGAGCTTGTCGACCTTGCGGTCGGCGATCCGGGTGATGCCCGCGTGGGCGAGGACGTCGTTCACCCGGTGCGGCCTCGGGTGCAGTCCGCAGGCCAGGGCGACGATCTCACGGACGGTCACCTCGCCCATCAGGCCGCCGCTCTGGAGCATGGCGCCGACGCGGCCCGCGGTGATCGCCTCGCGCGGGTCGCCGCCGAAGACCCGTACCGTCCCGCTGTCCGCGCGCCGCAGGCCGAGGAGCAGGTCGAGGGTGGTGGACTTGCCCGCGCCGTTGGGGCCGAGGAGCGCCACCGTCTCACCGGGGCGCAGGTCGAGCGTGAGGCCGTCCACGGCGTGTACGTCGCCGTAGGCCTTGCTCACCCGCTCGAAGCTCACCGCGCTGGTGGCGGGCGGTGCTGAGGTC
>NZ_JASKYR010000226.1:0-12663 GCF_041028215.1 Streptomyces flavofungini | reverse complement strand
GCCCGAACTCCGCGACGACAGCGCCGCMACCTGGCGGCGCTGGCCGGAGCGGCCCGCGAGCGGTACGTGCTGGACTTCCTGCGCGCCCAGGTCGCCGCCGTCCTCGGCCACCCCGACCCGGCCGCCGTCGAACCCGACCAGGCCTTCACCGACCTCGGCTTCGACTCGCTCACCACCGTCGAACTGCGCAACACCCTGACCGCCACCACCGGCCTGCGGCTGCCCGCCACCCTCGTCTACGACCACCCGACCACCCGCGACCTGGCCGCCCACCTGCTCACCGAGCTCCTGGGCGAACTGCCGGAACCGGCCGCGTCGGACGGCACGGGCGCGGGCGCGGCACGCGCCACGGACGAGGACCCGGTGGTCGTCGTCGGCATGGGCTGCCGCTTCCCCGGCGGCGTCGCCTCGCCCGAGGACCTGTGGCACCTGCTTGCCGAGGGCCGCGACGCGATCTCCGGCTTCCCCGCCGACCGCGGCTGGGACCTGGACGCCCTCGCCCGGGGCGGCTCCGCCACCCTGGAGGGCGGCTTCCTCGAAGGCGCGGGCCTCTTCGACGCCCCCTTCTTCGGCATCTCCCCGCGCGAGGCCCTGGCCATGGACCCGCAGCAGCGGCTCCTGCTCGAAACCTCCTGGGAGGCCCTGGAGCGGGCGGGCATCGACCCGCAGAGCCTGCGCTCCAGTGCCACCGGTGTCTTCGTCGGCACCAACGGCCAGGACTACGCCACCATGCTGCGGCGCGGCACCACCGACGTGCAGGGCCACGCCGCCACCGGCACCACCGCCAGCGTGATGTCCGGCCGCCTGTCCTACACCCTGGGTCTGGAGGGCCCGGCCGTCACCGTCGACACCGCCTGCTCCTCCGCCCTGGTCGCCCTGCACATGGGCGCGGGCGCGCTGCGCTCCGGCGAGTGCTCCCTGGTCCTCGCGGGCGGCGTGTCGGTGATGTCGAGCCCCGACGCCTTCGTGGAGTTCACCGCGCAGGGCGGCCTCGCGGGCGACGGCCGCTGCAAGGCCTTCGCCGACTCCGCCGACGGCACCGCCTGGTCCGAGGGCGCGGGCGTCCTGGTCCTTGAGCGGCTGTCCGACGCCCGCCGCAACGGCCACCCCGTCCTGGCGGTCCTGCGCGGCTCCGCCGTCAACCAGGACGGCGCCTCCAACGGCCTGACCGCCCCCAACGGCCGCGCCCAGCAGCGGGTCATCCGCCAGGCCCTGGCCGACGCCCGCCTCACCCCGGCCGACGTCGACGCCGTCGAGGCGCACGGCACCGGCACCACCCTGGGCGACCCGATCGAGGCGCACGCGCTGATCGCCGCCTACGGCCGGGAGCGCGACCCCCGGCACCCGCTGCTGCTCGGCACGGTCAAGTCCAACCTGGGCCACACCCAGGCCGCCGCGGGCGTCGCCGGTGTCATCAAGACCGTCCTCGCGCTCGGCCGCGGGGAACTCCCGCGCACCCTGCACGTGGACGCCCCGTCCTCGCACGTCGACTGGAGCGGCGGCACGGTGGAGCTGCTGCGCGAGCACCGGGAGTGGCCCGACGCGGGCCGTCCGCGCCGCGCCGGTGTCTCCGCCTTCGGCGTGAGCGGCACCAACGCCCACGTCATCCTCGAACAGCCGGTGCGGGCGGCCGAGCCGCAGGCCCCGGTGGGGCCCGAGGCCACCCCGGCCCTCGTGCCGTGGCTGCTCTCCGCCCGCTCCGAGGCGGCCCTCGCCGCCCAGGACGCACGGCTGACCTCCTTCACACGGGCGCGGCCCGAGGTCCCCGCCCTCGACACCGCCTACAGCCTGGCCGTCGGCCGCTCCGCCTTCGCCCACCGCGCGGTGCTGCTTGTGACGGACGGGGGCGAGACGGTGGACACCGTCCGCGACCAGGCCGCCGAGCGCAGGCTCGCCGTCCTCTTCTCCGGCCAGGGATCCCAGCGCCTCGGCATGGGGCGTGAGCTGTACGCGCGGTTCCCGGTCTTCGCCGAGGCCCTCGACGCCGTGGCGGCCCGCCTCGACACCGACCTCGAACGGCCGCTGCGCGAGGTGCTGTTCGCGGCGGAGGGCACCGAGGAGGCCGCACTTCTGGACAGCACCGGGTACACCCAGCCCGCGCTGTTCGCGGTCGAGGTGGCGCTGTACCGCCTCGTCGAGTCGTGGGGTGTGGCTCCGGAGTTCGTCGCTGGTCACTCCATCGGTGAGATCGCGGCCGCGCATGTGGCCGGGGTGTTCTCGCTGGAGGACGCGTGCACGCTGGTAGCCGCCCGTGCCCGGCTGATGCAGGAACTGCCCGCGGGGGGCGCGATGGTGGCCGTGCAGGCGACCGAGGCCGAGGTCGCGCCGCGGCTGACGGAGGGTGTCGCCCTGGCCGCCGTCAACGGCGCCGACTCCGTGGTCCTGTCCGGCGATGAGGACGACATCCTGGCCCTGGCCGCCGCGTTCGCGGCGGAGGGCCGCAAGACCCAGCGTCTGTCGGTCAGCCACGCCTTCCACTCGCCGCTGATGGAGCCGATGCTCGCGGAGTTCCGCCGCGTCGCGGAGGGCCTGGCGTACGCCGAACCGCGTATCCCAGTCGTCTCCAACGTCACCGGCACCCTCGCCGAGCCGGGCCAGCTCACCACCGCCGAGTACTGGGCCCGGCATGTCCGCGAGACCGTCCGGTTCTCCGACGGCGTACGGGCCCTCGCGGGAGCCGGTGCCGACGCCTTCCTGGAGATCGGCCCCGACGGTGTGCTGACCGGCCTGGCCGCCCGCGTGCTCGACGAGGCGGCGGACGGCGCGACCGGCGCCCACAGCGGCCCCGTCGTCCCCGCGCTGCGCAAGGACCGCGACGAGGAGCGCGCCCTGCTCACCGCCCTCGCCCGGCTGCACGCGGCCGGAGTCGGTGTCGACTGGGCCGCCTGGTTCCACGGCACCGGCGCCCGCCGCACCGAACTGCCCACCTACGCCTGGCAGCACGAGCACTACTGGCCCGAGCCCGCGTCGGGCACAGGTGCGGGCGCCGGTCAGGACCCGGTGGACGCCGTGTTCTGGGCGGCGGTGGAGCGGCAGGACCTGGAGGCCCTGTCCACCACTCTCGACCTGGACGACACCCTCCTCTCCGGTGTGCTGCCCGCCCTGTCGACCTGGCGCCGCGGCCTGTCCGAGCGTTCCCTGGTGGACGGCTGGCGCTACCGGGTGACCTGGCAGCCCCTCACCGGCACCACCCCCGCCGAGTCCGCCACCGGGCCGTGGCTGGTCCTGACCCCGGCCGCGCTCGACGGCGACCCGTGGGCGGAGGCCCTCGCCGGGGCGCTCGGCGGTGCGCTCGGCGAGGACGCGGTACGCCTGGCCGTCCCGGCCGGTGACAAGGACGCCGCCGCGCGTCTCGAAGCGGCGGCCGACGGGACCACGTACGCGGGTGTCGTCGCCGTGACTGCCGGGACCGCCATGGACGCCGCCGATGTCTCGGCACGCCCCGACGCCCTGCTGCGGCTGCTCGCCACCGCCGGGATCGACGCCCCGCTGTGGTGCGTCACCCGAGGCGCGGTACGGGTGGGCCGTTCCGACCCGGCGGCCGACCCCGCGAGCGCCGCGCTCTGGGGGCTGGGCCGGGTCCTGGCCCTGGAGGAGCCGGAGCGCTGGGGCGGGCTCATCGACGTCGACCACGTCGCCGACGCCCGCACCGCCGACCGCCTGCGTGCCGTACTCGCCCCCGCGGCCGGTGAGGCCCCGGTCGAGGACCAGGTGGCGCTGCGCGCCTCCGGCGCCTTCGGACGCCGCCTGACCCGGGCCGCCGCCCAGCACCCCGACGCCGTCTGGCGCCCCTCCGGAACCGTCCTGGTCACCGGAGGCCCGGAGGGCTTCGGCGGCCATGTCGCCCGCTGGCTCGCCACGCACGGCGCCACCGGCGTGCTGCTCGCCGGTCCCGCCGACCCGGCGGACGCGGCGCACGAGGAGCTGCGCGCCGAGGTCGAGGCCGCCGGTGCCGTCCTCACGCTGGTCACGCACACCGACCCGGCCGACGCGGGCCCGCTCGCCGAAGCCGTCGCCGCGCTGCCCGTGGACCGTCCGCTCACCGCCGTCGTCCACACCGGCGACACCGGGGGCACCGACGAGCCCTCCGTGGCCGCCGTGCGCGCCGCTCACGACGCGCTGACGGCCGCCGTGGGGGAGCGGGACCTTCAGGCGTTCGTCGTCTTCGGCTCCATCTCCGCCGTGTGGGGCGTCAGCGGACAGGGCCGGGGTGCCGCCGCAGGGGCCTGCCTGGACGCCCTGGTCCAGGAGCGCCGCGCCCGGGGAGCCAACGCGCTCTGCGTCTCCTGGGGCGCCTGGCAGGGCGCGGGGCCCGACGGCCTCGCCGCCCACCTGCGTGTCAACGGACTGCCCGCCATGGAACCGGGCCACGCCCTCGCCGCGCTCGCCGCGGTGGTCGGCGAGGCCGCGGCCGATCCGGCGGGCCCCGCCTCCGTGACCGTCGCGGACGTGGCCTGGGACCGCTTCGCCCCGGCGTTCACCCGTACCCGTGCGGGAAGGCTGTTCACCGCGCTGCCCGAGGCGCGCGAGGCCCTGCGCGCCACGGACGGCGAGGGCGGTGACGCGGGTACCGCCGCGGGCCTGCGCGAGCGGCTGCGGCCCCTGGACCGCGCCGACCGCGCCCGCACCCTGCTCGACCTGGTGCTCGCCGAGGTCGCCCCGGTGCTCGGCCATGCCGACGCGGGCGCGGTACCGGCCACCAGCGCCTTCAAGGACCTGGGCTTCGACTCGCTGACCGCCGTCGACCTGCGCAACCGGCTCGGCTCGGCCACCGGCCTCACCCTGCCCGCGACCCTGGTCTTCGACTACCCGACGCCCGCCGCCCTGGCCGCACACCTCCTGGACGAACTCCTCGGTGACCTCGACGGCCTCGGCGGCCCCGGCACGGGGACCGGCGCGGACACCGCCGCGCGCCGCGCCGCCGGGAACGGCGCCGACGACCCGATCGTCATCGTGGGCATGAGCTGCCGCTACCCGGGTGACGTCCGCTCGCCCGAGGACCTGTGGGAGCTGCTCGGCGCCGGGACCGACGCCATCGGCGGCTTCCCCACCGACCGTGGCTGGGACCTCGAACGGCTCCTGCACGGCGACCGCGAGGGGCGCGGCCGCAGCGTCACCCACGAGGGCGGATTCCTCTACGACGTCGCCGACTTCGACCCCGCCTTCTTCGGGATCTCCCCGCGCGAGGCCCTGGTCATCGACCCGCAGCAGCGGATCGTGCTCCAGGCCGCCTGGGAGGCGCTGGAGCGGGCCGGCATCGACCCGGCCGCCCTGCGCGGCGGTGACACCGGTGTCTTCGTCGGCGGCGGCAGCGGCGACTACCGCCCCGCCATCGGCCAGGCCGGCCACGTGGAGACCGCCCAGTCGGCGAGTCTGCTCTCCGGCCGCCTGTCCTACACCCTGGGTCTTGAGGGCCCCTCCGTCAGCGTCGACACCGCCTGCTCGTCGTCCCTGACGGCCCTGCACCTGGCCGCCCAGGCGATCCGCGGCGGCGAGTGCTCGCTCGCCCTGGCCGGTGGTGTCACGGTGATGTCGACGCCGGTCGGCTTCGTCGAGTTCGGCGAGATGGGGGCGCTCTCCCCGGACGGCCGCTGCAAGCCCTTCTCCGACGCGGCCGACGGCACCGCCTGGGCCGAGGGCGTGGGCATGCTCGTCGTGGAGCGCCTGTCCGAGGCGCGCCGCCGCGGCCACGAGGTCCTCGCGGTCCTGCGCGGCTCGGCCATCAACCAGGACGGCGCGTCCAACGGCCTGACCGCGCCCAACGGCCCCGCCCAGCAGCGCGTCATCCGCAGGGCGCTCGCCGCCGCCGGTCTCGCCGCCCGCGAGGTCGACGCCGTGGAGGCGCACGGCACCGGCACCACCCTGGGCGACCCCATCGAGGCCCAGGCCCTGCTCGCGACCTACGGCCGTGAGCGGGACGCCGGACAGCCGCTGCTGCTCGGCTCGGTGAAGTCCAACATCGGCCACAGCCAGGCCGCGTCCGGCGTCGCCGGAGTCATCAAGATGGTCCTGGCCATGCGGCACGGCACACTGCCGCGCACCCTGCACGTCGACCGGCCCTCCAGCCACGTCGCCTGGGACCCCGAGGCGATACGGCTCCTGACCGAGCCCGCCGACTGGCCCGAGACCGGACGCCCGCGCCGCGCCGCCGTGTCCTCCTTCGGCGCCAGCGGCACCAACGCCCACGTCATCCTGGAGCAGCCGCCCACGGTGCCGAGCACGTCCGCGGACGCCGGGGCCGCCCCCGTACGGCCGCTGCCCGTACCGCTCTCCGCGGCCAGCGCGGACGCCCTGCCCGAGCAGGCCGCACGGCTGCGTGAGCGGCTGCTCGCGGCGGGCCCCGAGGCGCTGCCGAGCACGGCCGATCTGGCGCTCTCCCTGGGCACCACCCGCTCGGCGTTCGAGCACCGCGCGGTGCTCGCCGTCGCCGGACGGGACGAACTGCTCGACGCGCTCGGCGCCCTGGCCGAGGACCGCGGCGACGGCGCGGTGCTGCGCGGCCGCGCGGCACCCGGCGGCCGGACCGCGTTCCTCTTCCCCGGCCAGGGTTCCCAGCGCGCGGGCGCGGGCCGCGTCCTGTACACCCGCTTCCCGGTGTTCGCGGCGGCCCTCGACGAGGTGCTCGCCCACTTCGACCAGGAGCTCGAACGCCCGCTGCGCGAGGTGATGTTCGCCGAGGAGGGCACCGCGGAGGCGGACCTCCTGGACAGCACAGGATGGACCCAGCCCGCCCTGTTCGCCCTCGGTGTGGCCCTATACCGGCTGTGCGAGTCCTGGGGAGTGCGGCCCGACCTGCTCGCGGGACACTCCGTCGGTGAGATCGCCGCCGCGCACGTGGCCGGGGTGTTCTCCCTGGCCGACGCCTGCCGGGTGGTCGCCGCCCGCGCCCGCCTGATGCAGGCCCTGCCCTCCGGCGGCGCCATGCTGGCCGTGCGCGCCACCGAGGACGAGGTCGCCCCGCGCCTGACCGACCGGCTCTCGCTGGCCGCCGTCAACGGCCCGGAGGCCGTGGTGGTCTCCGGCGACGAGGACGCGGTGACCGCGCTCGCCGACGAGTTCGCCGCACTGGGCAGGAAGACTAGGCGTTTGCGGGTCAGCCATGCGTTTCACTCACTGCACATGGACGCCATGCTTGAGGACTTCGAACGGGTCACCCGTAGCGTGTCGTACACCCCGCCGAAGCTGCCCCTGGTGTCGAACCTCACCGGGGAACCGGCCACCGACGAGCAGGTGTGCGACCCCGGCTACTGGGTGCGGCACGTGCGCCGCGCGGTCCGCTTCGGCGACGGTGTCCGCACCCTCGCCGCCCGGGGCGCCACCCGCTACCTCGAACTCGGCCCCGACGGCGTCCTGTGCTCCCTCGCCCAGGACACCCTCGACACCCTGGCCGACGAGAACCGCCCCGCCCCGGCGGTCGTCCCGGCGCTGCGCACCGGACGCGACGAGGAACGTTCACTGATCACCGCGGTGGCCCGGCTGCACGCCGCGGGCCAGCCCGTCGACTGGACGGCGCTCCTCGCGGGCACCGGCGCCCACCGCGTCGACCTGCCCACCTATCCCTTCCGCAGGCAGCGGTTCTGGCCCGACGAGGCTCCGGCCACCGCCCAGCCGCAGGAGGACGCGGGAAGCGCCGGGGACGCGGCGTTCTGGGCCGCCGTCCAGGACCAGGAGTTCGACTCCCTGGCCGGGCAGCTCGGCGTCGACGGCGACGCGCTCTCCCGCGTCCTGCCCGCCCTGCGCGACTGGCGCCGCAAGCACGGCGACCAGGCCACCGTGGACGGCTGGCGCCAGCGCATCGCCTGGCGGCCCCTGAACCGGACCACCGCCAAGGCGCCCGCGGGCACCTGGCTCGCCGTGGTGCCCGCCGAGCACGCCGACGACCCGTGGACCGCGCACATCCTGCGCGTCCTCGGCCCCGGCGCCGTACCGCTCGAAGTCTCCGGCCAGGACCGCGCCGCACTCGCCGCCGAGATCCGCGAACGCCTCGATGTGACAGGACCGTTCACGGGCGTGGTCTCCCTGCTCGCTCTCGCCGGGGACACCTCCTCCGGAGACACCTCCGCCGGAGCGGCCTCCGACGAGGACGGCAGGGCTACGGGCACGGGCCTCACCGCCGACGGCACGCCGCTCGGCGCCGCCCTGACCGCCACCCTGGTCCAGGCGCTCGGCGACGCCCGCACCGACGCCCCGCTGTGGTGCCTCACCCGTGGCGCCGCCGCCGTCTCACCCGCCGAAAGCGTGGCCGCGCCGCTCCAGGCCGCCGTCCACGGACTCGGCCGGGTCGCCGCGCTCGAACACCCCCAGCGCTGGGGCGGCACCGTCGACCTGCCCGTCACCCTCGACCAGCGGAGCGCCGAACGGCTCGCCGCCGTCCTCGCGGAACCCGAGGGCGAGGACCAGCTCGCCGTACGGCCCGGCGCGGTCTTCGGCCGCCGCCTGGCCGCCGTACGCCCCGGGACACCCCGGGACTGGCAGCCCACCGGCACCGTCCTGATCACCGGTGGCACCGGCGCCCTCGGCGCCCGTACCGCCCGCCGACTCGCCGGGGCGGGCGCCCGCCGCCTGCTGCTGCTCAGCCGCAGCGGGCCCGACGCGCCCGGCGCCGCCGAACTCGCCGCGGACCTGCGCGCCCTGGGCGCCGAACCCGTCATCACCGCCTGCGACACCGCCGACCGGGACGCCCTGGCCGCCGTCCTCGCCGAACTGCCCGAGGACGCGCCGCTGACCGGCGTCATCCACACGGCGGGCGTCCTGGACGACGGCGTGGTGGACGGCCTGACCCCCGAGCGGTTCGCCACGGTGTTCCGCGCCAAGGTCACCTCCGCGCTGCTCCTCGACGAGCTGACCCGCGCCCACGAACCGGAGGTGTTCGCCCTGTTCTCCTCCGCGTCCGCCGCCGTCGGCAACCCCGGACAGGGCACCTACGCCGCCGCCAACGCCGTCCTCGACGCCCTCGCCGAACGGCGCCGCGCCGAAGGCCTCCCGGGCACCTCGGTGGCGTACGGGGCCTGGGACGGCGACGGCATGGCCGGCGGCGAGCGTGCCGCCGCCCTCGCCCGGCGCACCGGCATCCGGCCGCTCGACCCGGACCTCGCGGTCCTGGCCCTGCGTCAGGTAGTCACCGGCAGCGACCCGGTCGCCGTCGTCGCCGACGTGGATCCGGAGCGGTTCGTCCGCGCCTTCACCAGCGTGCGGCCCAGCAGCCTCCTCGCGGAGATGCCCGCCCACGCCGCGCTCACCGCCGCCGCCGCCGGCGGCGCACGCGACACGGAGGGTTCGGGACCGGCCCTGCGCGAGAAGCTGGCCCGGCTCCCCGAGGGGCGCCGCGCCGCGACCGTCCTGACCCTGGTGCGCGAGCGCGCCGCCGAGGTCCTCGGGCACCCCGGCACCGACCAGGTCGGCCCCGACCGGGCCTTCCGCGACCTCGGATTCGACTCCCTCGGCGCCGTCGAGCTGCGCAACCAGCTCAACGCCGCCACCGGCCTCACCCTGTCGGCCACCCTCGTGTTCGACCACCCCACCCCCGCCGCCCTCGCCGGGCACATCCTCCAGCAGCTACAGCCCAGCGGCCCCGTCGGCACCTCCGGTGCCCACGGCACGGGCGACGACGAACGCGCCGTGCGCGCCGTCCTCGCCGGTGTTCCGCTGGACCGGCTGCGCGACAGCGGTCTCCTCGACCAGCTGCTGGAACTCGCCGGGCAGACCCCGGCCGCACCCGGCACGGACCAGGACGGCGCGGTCTCCGACGACGCCGCCGACGACACCTATGACGTGTCGATCGACGCCATGGAGATCGACGACCTGGTCCAGGCGGCACTCAACGCCACCACTGACGAAGAGCGGGACTGACGGAGCCATCATGACCACGCCCAGCGAAAAAGTAGTCGAAGCTCTCCGGGCCTCGCTCAAGGAGACCGAGCGCCTCAGGCGGCAGAACCGCGAACTCGCCGCCGCGGCCTCGGAACCCATCGCCGTCGTCGCGATGAGCTGCCGCTACCCCGGGGGAGTCAACTCGCCCGAGGACCTGTGGGACCTCGTCTCCAACGGCACCGACGCCGTCTCCGGCTTCCCCACCGACCGCGGCTGGGACCTGGACGCGCTGCGGGAGGCCGGGGTCGACGCCCGCGGCCACTCCGTCAGCCAGCAGGGCGGATTCCTCGACGGGGCCGCCGACTTCGACGCCGGATTCTTCGGCGTCTCCCCGCGCGAGGCCGTCTCCATGGACCCCCAGCAGCGGCTGCTCCTCGAGACCTCCTGGGAGGCGATCGAGCGGGCCGGCATCGACCCCAGGCGGCTGCGCTCCAGCGACACCGGTGTCTTCGTCGGCACCAACGGCCAGGACTACGCCTACCTGCTGATCCGCTCCCTGGGCGACGCCACCGGCGACATCGGCACCGGCATCGCCGCCAGCGCCACCTCGGGCCGCCTCTCGTACACCCTGGGTCTGGAAGGCCCGGCCGTCACCGTCGACACCGCCTGCTCCTCCTCGCTCGTCGCCCTGCACTCCGCCGCCCACGCCCTGCGCGCGGGGGAGTGCACCCTGGCCCTGGCCGGTGGCGTCAACGTCATGTCCGCCCCCGGCTCCCTGATGGAGTTCAGCCGCCAGGGCGGCCTGGCGGGCGACGGACGCTGCAAGGCCTTCTCCGACGAGGCCGACGGCACCGGCTGGTCCGAGGGCGTGGGCATGCTCCTCCTGGAGAAGCTGTCCGACGCGCGCCGCAACGGCCACCCCGTCCTCGCCGTGATCCGCGGCTCCGCCGTCAACCAGGACGGCGCCTCCAACGGCTTCACCGCCCCCAACGGACCCGCGCAGCAGCGCGTCATCCGCCAGGCCCTGGAGACGGCCGGACTCACTCCCGCCGACGTGGACGCCGTCGAGGCGCACGGCACCGGCACCCCGCTCGGCGACCCCATCGAGGCCCAGGCCCTGCTCGCCACCTACGGCCAGGACCGGCCCGGGGACCGGCCGCTGCTGCTCGGCTCCATCAAGTCGAACATCGGGCACGCCCAGGCCGCCGCCGGTGTCGCCGGGGTCATCAAGATGGTCATGGCGATGCGCCACGGCGTTCTCCCCGAGACCCTGCACGCCGCGAACCCCTCCCGCCACGTCGACTGGAGCGCGGGCTCCGTGCGGCTGCTCACCGACCGCACCGAGTGGCCCGAGACCGGCCGCCCCCGCCGGGCGGGCGTCTCCTCCTTCGGCATCAGCGGCACCAACGCCCACGTCCTCCTGGAACAGGCGGAACCGGCCGACGCCCCGCAGCCCTCCGATTCCGCCGCGCCCGCCGCGCCCGCCSGGCGGGGGCGGCCGGTGGCTTGACCGGCGGCGAGGAGACCTGCCAGTCGCCGCGCGACCTGGGCACGTTCGCGGAGGGCCGGGCCATGACGTCCTGCGGCGGCCGGGGCGCGAATTGCACCGGAAGCTCCACCAGGTGCCGCGAGAGGATCGAGGACGTCCACCGCAACGCGGACTCCTCGACGGAGAGTTCCACGTCGGGCAGGCGCATCAGGAGCGCGTCGACCCCGGTGTCGGCGATGGCGCGGCCGAGGTCCTGCCCCGGACACTCGTGCGGCCCGCCGCTGAACGCCAGGTGCGAGCGGTTGCCCCGCATGTTCGCGGCGAGGTCGGGACGTACGACCGGGTCGACGTTGCCCGGCGCGATGCCGAGGAGGAGTCCGTCGCCCGCCCGGATGTGCTGGCCGCCGAGCTGGGTGTCCTGCTTGGCGAAGTAGCCGAGCATGGCGCTGAAGGGCGGCTCGTCCCACAGGGACTGCTCGACCGCCTCGGGCACCGTCATCTGCCCGCCGCTGAGCTGGGCGCGGAAGCGCGGGTCGGTCAGGACCATCCGCAGGACGTTGGCGAGGAGGTTGGCGGTGGCTTCGTAGGAGGCGATGAGCACCAGCCGCAGGTGGGCGCCCACCTCGTCGTCGGTGAGCTGTGCCGGGTGGGCGATGAGGCTGCTGGTGAAGTCCTCCTCCAGCTGGGCGCGGCGCCGTGCCACGAGGCCCATCAGGACCTCCATGATGTAGGCGTTGCTGGCGATGGCGGTCTCGGTGCCCCGGATCATGTCGCGGGCCGACTGCACCATGCGTTCGTTGTACTCCTCGGGCATGCCGAGGACGTGGCACATCACCATCATCGGCAGGTGCTCGGCGAACTGGCTGACCAGGTCCGCCCGGCCGTCCTGGCAGATGTCGTTCAGGAGCAGGTTCGTATAGCGGTTGATGTAGCGCCGGACGCCCCGGTGGTCGATGCCGGACATGGCGCCGGTGACCGCGCCGCGCAGCCGCTGGTGCTCGTCGCCCTCGACGAAGCTGGCCATGGGCTGCCAGGTGAAGACGGGCGCGAGCGGGTGGTCGGGGCCCGCGCTGCCGTCCCGCACGGCGCGCCAGATGCGCGAGTCGCGGGTGTACTGCGAGGGCGTACGGGCCATGTGGAGGTTCTCGCTGTGCCCGAGGACCACCCAGATCGGCACGTCGTTGTGGAGCAGTACGGGCGCCACCGGGCCGTGCTCGGCCCGCAGCTTCTCGTACAGGCCCGCCAGGTCGGCCTCCGCCTCGGGGCCGTAGAGACGGCGCAGGCCGCCGGGGCCGAAGCCGTGGGCGGGACAGCCCGGCGGGGGCGCCACGGGGTCGTCGGTGCCCGGCCAGGGAGAATGGGGA
>NZ_JASKYR010000225.1:0-10246 GCF_041028215.1 Streptomyces flavofungini | reverse complement strand
CGCTGAGGGAAACGAGAAGCCCATGACCCAGCAACCAGCCCGCATGCGCGGTGACCTCGGACTGCTCTCCGTGGTCGCCTTCGGGGTGGCCTACATGGCCCCCGCGGTGGTGACGTCCATCTTCGGCGTCATCGCGGCCACCAGCAAAGGGGCCGCGCCCACCGCCTACGTCATCGCCACCGGCGCGATGCTGCTGACCGGCCTGAGCTACGCGAAGATGGCCAAGGTCCATCCCAGCTCCGGCTCCGTGTACACCTACGCCCGCAAAGAACTGGACTCCCGCATCGGCTTCCTGGCCGGGTGGGCGCTGCTGCTCGACTACCTCTTCCTGCCGATGGTCGCCTGGCTGCTCCAGGCCATCTACCTGCACGCCCAGTTCCCGGCCGTCCCCGAGTGGGCCTGGCTGGTGATCAACGTGGCCCTCGCCACCGCGATCAACGTCATCGGCCTCAAGGTCGCCGACCGCGTCAACCGGGTCCTGCTGGTCGGTGTCACGGCCATGCTCGTCGTGCTCGCGGTGCTCTGCCTCCGGCACGGCCTGGGGCACGGCGGCGCTCCGGCGGCCGGTCACGCCTTCTGGTCCGACGCCACCAGCATCTCCGCCGTCACCGCCGCTGCCGCCGTGGCCGCCTACGCCTTCCTCGGCTTCGACGCGGTGAGCACCCTCAGCGAGGAGGTGCGCGACCCCGCGCGCACCATCCCGCGGAGCATCATCCTCACCGTGCTGACCGGCGGCGGGATCTTCATCGCGATCTCCTTCCTGATGCAGTGGGCCCACCCCGGCGGCTCCTTCCCCGACGAGGACTCCGCCGGGTACCTGGTGTCCACCCTCGTCGGCGGACAGACCTTCGCCGATGTCGCCAACATCGTCGGCATGCTCGGCGGCTTCGCCTCCTGCGTCGCCATCCAGGCCAGCACCAGCCGCCTGATGTTCGTGATGGGCCGGGACGGCGCCCTGCCGCGCCAGGTCTTCGGGCGGCTGCACCGCACCCTCCTCACCCCGGTCACCAATGTGCTGATCATCGGCGGTGTCGGCCTGCTGGCGATGAACCTCTCGCTCGCCGACGCCACGTCCTTCATCAACTTCGGTGCGTTCCTGGGCTTCACGGTGGTCAACATCTGCGTGATCGCCTACGCCGTCCGGCAGTGGCGCTCCGGGACCCGGCACTCGCCCCTGCGCTACTTCCTCCTGCCCGCCGCCGGTGCCGCCGTCGACGTCTATCTGATCACCCAGCTCGGCGGCACGGCCGTACGCCTCGGCCTCGGCTGGCTCGTCATCGGCATCGCCTGGCTCGCGGTCATCACCAAGGGCTTCCGCAGGCCCACCCCCGAACTGCGCATCGAGCCGCACGATCAGAGCGAGCCCGTGCCCTCGCGAACGGGATGAACCGGATGCGGACGACGCCCGCCCGACGGGCTGTCAGGTGCCCGGACCGTCGAGCCGCACCGACTGACCTTCTGGGGTGACGGTGAGACCGAAGCGCGCACGGCCTGGCCGACCGCTGTCGACCCACCAGTCGTACGCGGCGCGCGCGTCGTCCCACAGCCGCCGCCCGCCGCCCCGACAGACGCGCGCTGTGCCGCCCGCACGGAACATCACGCACGCCCATGAGCGGTCGGTCAGGCTGGAGAGCCAGACCGGGCGGACGCCCCCGCGCCGTTCGGCCACGACCATCGTGCAGCCGGGGACGCGAAGGCCGAGGACGAAGCGCTGGACGGCGAACCTGCCGCCCACGAACTCATCCTCGGTGGTCGTGGTCGCGGACTCATCACCGTCGGCCACGGTGCCCGGCACGTACGCCATGTCGTACGGTAGCGCTGTGCACGCTCGTAGGCCGTAGCGCCCTTCGAAGGTAGTGATACATGCGAAGCCGTATCAACGGTTCGGCGCCCAACGAGTGAGGCAGTACATGCCGCTGACCGGTGTGAAACGTCAACTTCCTGCGCAGCACTGCCTCGCTGTCACTCCAGTACGAAGCCAAGCGAGCCAACCCTTGTGCTGCGACACCTTGAGAGCGCGAAGAGCTGGTAGCACGATCATGAGTTGGCCAGATCACCGGCAGGATCCGGCGCTTGCGCAGTTCGCGCCGGTGGGGATGGGAGTCGTAAACCTTGTCGCCGAGCAGCGAGACGGGGCGGCGGCGCGGACGGCCGGGGCGCCCGGCCACGGGCGGGATGCCGTCGATGCGGGCGAGGGTCTGGGTGACGTCGTTGACGTTCGCCGCGGTGGTGATGACCTTGAGCGGGGTGTCACGTCCGTCGCGGTTCACGATGTACGGCCGAGCACTCACACCCTCCCGAACGGCCGAATCGTCACATCGGTCATGCCCGACCAGGGCACCTCAACAAGATCGCGTTACGAGCTCAAAGGCCGGGGGCGCTGCGGCCCTTGTTCGTGGGCCTCGGCGATGCAGGCGCTCAGTCGGTCGCGGGCGGTCCGCAGTTCTTCCAACTGCCGGTCAGGCGGTCCCCTTCAGCCGCCAGTAGCCGCAGCAGCTGTGGTGCGACTTCACCGGCGTCGGCGAACGGCAGGATCTCGCGAACGGCCCTGCTGGGCAGGCTCTCCGAGTAGAGCCGCTGGATCAGCTTGACTCGCTCGACGGCACCGGCCGCGTATCGGCGCTGACCCCCGGAAGTCCGGGTGGAGTGCAGCAGACCCTGCTGCTCGTAGTAGCGCAACGCCCTGACGCTGACGCCCGCCGCCGTGGCGACCTCGCCGATCCGCACCCAGGCCTCCAGATTCATCGGGACGTCCGGCTTGCACCTGACACGGACGTCAGGTTTTAGCGTAATCGACAGCGGGCCACCGTTGCCCACGCCCCACGCCCCACGCCCGGTGCCCGGTGCCCGGCGACCCAAGCCCCAGAAACACTGCCGCACTTCAGTGAGGATCACCCATGAGCAACCCGACCAAGACCATCGTGGTGCTGGGCGCCACAGGACAGCAGGGCGGAGCGGTCGCCGCGGCGCTGCGGGCCGACGGCTGGACGGTGCGCGCGGTGGTATGCGATCCGTCCGCTGCGCGGGCCCGCGCCCTCGCCGCGACCGGCGTCGAGACCGTTCGCGGGGACCTGGGTGAGCCGCGGTCGCTCCACGCGGCCTTCTCCGGCGCCCACGGTGTCTTCAGTGTCCAGCCGAACTCGGGCCAGGCCGGTGCCACCGTGACCAACGAGGACGAGGTCCGCTTCGGCACAACAGTGGCCGACACCGCCGAACGGTCCGGCGTCGCCCACCTCGTCTACAGCTCGACGGTCGCCGCGGGCCCGACCCCGACGGGCGTCGCCCATCTCGACACCAAGAGCACCATCGAGAGACACGTCCGCAGCCTCGGCATCGCCCACACCATCATCCGGCCCGCCACCTTCATGGAACTCCTGCTGCCCCCCGGCATGGGACTCATCAGCAAGGACACCTGTCCTTCCTGATGAGTCCCGGCCAGGTCCACCAGATGATCGCCGTACGCGACATCGGCCGGATCGTCACCGGGGTCTTCGGCGCACCCGACCGCTATGCCGGCCGCACCTTCGAGATCGCCGGAGACGCCCTCACCGGCGACGCACTGGCCGAGCAGTTGTCACGGGCCGCCGGTCGGCCGATCGGCTACAGCCGCCTGCCGACGACGCTGCTGGAGCAGGACGAGGTGCTCGGCAAGCTCGCCGTCCTCGCCGAGAACGGGAGGCTGACGGGCCACGCGGATCTCGACGCGCTGCGCGGGGACTTCCCGTTCCTGCTGCGCTTCGACCACTGGTTGGCGGGACCAGGCGCGCACCTCCTCGAACAGGCGCTGCGCCGGGCGCCGCACCCCTCACCGCCTGCGAACCGCAGGCGCTGAAGGCGGAACCCTGGTGGGGACCCTCCAAGCCCCTAGTGGGGACCCTCCAAGCCCCGCTGGTCATCGTTGTGCCGGGCAAGACGACCGCGGGCGTTCGTACGGCCGCAGACTGGCCGGAGGGGTGGTCGAAAGGGTCGCCGCGTTCTTGTCCGTGACGACACTGGGGTACCACATCGTGAGTGAACGCGTCATTGCGCCCAAGGGCCGGGGCTTTCTGTTTCTCGACTCGCATCCGGCCGGCTGCGAGCGACTGGTGGATGAGATGTGGGCGGCTGTCCCGGCCCCAGCGGTGATCAGCGGGACCGGCGAGGCCGGTGGGGCCGGGAAAAACAGCGGGGGCGAAGGGCCGGTGGCCCTGGTCATCGGCTCGTCCGCCGGGTACGGCCTGGCCGCCACCATCGCGGGCCTGGCCCGTGTCGGAATCCGTGGCATCGGCGTGTGCTTCGAGAAGGCTCCGGCGCGGCGCACCGGCACGGCCGGCTGGTATCGCACCGCTGCCACCGCGAGGCTCGCACAGGAGCACGGGCGGGACATGGTCTTCCTCAACGGCGACGCGTTCAGCGACGCGATGAAGGAGCAGGTCGCCGAGGTCCTGAAGGAGCGGTTCGGAGGACGGCTCGACTACCTGATCTACTCGGTGGCGGCGCCCCGCCGCACCGACCCGGACACCGGTATCGCCTACGCCTCGGCCCTCAAGCCGGTCGGCTCGCCCCACACCACCAAGACCCTCGTCTTCGACGAGCACGGCGCCCCGGAGGTCAAGCAGGTCACCACCGCTCCGGCCGAGAACGACGACATCGAGCAGACCGTGGCGGTGATGGGCGGCGGCGACTGGGAACGGTGGATCACCTTCCTCGCCGACCGCTCCCTGCTCGCCGACGGGTTCACCACCGCCGCCCTCTCCTACATCGGCTCGCCACTCACCGCGGCGATCTACCGCAACGGCACCATCGGCGCGGCCAAGGCCCACCTCGAAGCCACCGCGCGCACCTTGGACGAGCGCCTCGGCAATACCGTGGGCGGCCGGGCCGTGACCTCCGTCAACGCCGCGGCGGTCACCCAGTCCTCCACCGCCATCCCCGGCATCGCCCTGTACATCGGGCTGCTGCGCGGGGTGCTCGGCAACGGCATGGTGGTTCCGATCGGCCAACTGGTGCAGCTGTGGGACCAGCTGACAGGCTCCGGTCCCCTGGACGTCGACGACGAGGGCCGCATCCGCCTCGACACCTGGGAACTCGACCCCGGCGTACAGGACGCGGTCGCCGAGCGCTGGACCAACGCCACCAGCGACACCATCACCGACCTCGCCGACCTCGACTGGTTCAGCGGTGAGGTCCGCCGCCTGTACGGCTTCTCGGTCCCCGGCGTCGACTACACCGCCCCTGTCGAAACCGACGTCTCCTGGCCCGTCCAGGTCCGTGGGTGACCGGGAGGACCCCCTGGTGAGGCTGGCCGTACGGGCCTGATCGCCATATGCGCCCGCGCGGGCACGTTCCGGTCCTCCGCTTGACGGTGCCGGGTGCCGCGCGGTGGGTGGTTGTCACCCGTCCGTGTCCCGGGGTGTCAGGTGGACGGTGAGGGTGTCGCCCAGGCGATCCGACAGCGGGCCCGTGTGCTCGATGCCCAGCGTCTGGGACAGGGCGACGGCGTGCAGCCGCGTGGCGGCCTCAAGCAGGTCGGCGTAGCCGGAGGTGGTGGTGCGGATGCGGTGCCGGGCGATGAGCCCGATGGCCCCGGCCAGCGGTGCCGCGGGCCACCACCAGCAGGCGAGCGGGGCGTAGAGCAGGGCCCAGGCGGCCAGGGTCGCGGCCCGGGAAAGAGCGGTGCGCGCCTGGGTGATGTCCGCGCGGCCGGTGTCCGGGAGGGTGAGCCACACGTACGGCCAGACGGTGGCCAGGTCGAGGTGGTGATCGCGGTCCAGGCGGATCGCGGCCGCGTGGACGCGGTCACCGGTCCAGGTGGGACGCTCTGGACGGCCGACAGCGACCTTCGCCCTCCGGTGCTCGGCCAGGCTCAGGGCGATGGGGGAGGGGCGCCGACTGGGGTCGGGCGACCGGGCGGCCGCGTACTGGCTGCGGTAGTGGGTGTCGGCCCTGTCCCAACGGCGCTGCCTGGACGCCACCCAGCGCCCGGTCAGGTACCGGAACGGGTGGGGCCAGGTGTGCCAGTCGGCGGCGAGCACGAGGCGTTCCACGGCCGTGCCGAACGCCTGGGCCGCCAGACCGAGAGCGGCGGCGCCGAGCAACACGGCCAGCAGCAGTACCACTTGGCCGCCCGCCGTGCCGATGGCCGGATCTTTGGCGTACGAGGTGATCTGCCGGCTCAGATAGGACACGTCGAGCGCGTGGTCGTGGCGCAGCACACGGGCGGAGGCGGCGACCGCGAGGTAGAGGACCCCGGGCAGTACGAGAAGCGTCAGCCAGCGCTCGGCCAGCTTCTTGGCCAGTTCGCTCCACAACTGGCCCACCTAGACCAGCCGTTCCCGAGGCAGCTGCCGTCCGCTGATCGCGCACCGCGGCGGGAACTCGGTGACCTCCCTGCGAGAGAATCCGGCACACCGCTGCATCGGGCACCGGTAGGTGATCTGGAGGCTGCTCAGTCCGGCGGCACTGAAGGGGTGGCGGTAGCCGTAGACGCCCGGGGCGTCGCCCGCGCGTTGCAGGGCCCGGTGCAACGCGTCGAGGATCGCGGGAAGGTCCTCCTCGGCGGTGTCAGCCCCCAGCGCGGACCCCGACGCGGACCCCAGCGCGGCCTCCAGCCGCCGCAAAGGCTCTTGACCCTGCTCTCCCAGCGTCTCGCGGATCTCGGTGAGGTGACCGCATACGTACGCCAGCGCGGCTTCCTGGCGCTGTCGGTCCGCGTCCCCGCGAGCAGTGTCGGACAAGAGACCCTCCTGACGCGAACCTCCCGAAGCGAACCTCCCGAAGATATGAAGTTTGACGATATCGCTGCGCGGTGGCCTTGTCCCGGCAATGCTGCTTCTGGCCGAACAGGGTGAACGGGAGGCGCGGGTGGCAGCGGACGAGCAGAGCCGTGAGGCGTTGCGCGAGGCGATCGAGGACTGTCTGCGCCGGGTCGCCGACGGAGACGTCCAAGCCGTCCTGGAGCCTCGCGTCACGGAACAGGCACAGGCGCTGCGCGGCCTCCTGCGCGTGGACGACTCCGATGTGGGATCCCGTTTCGCGCTCGGCTGGCTGCATTGGCGACGCCATGAGCTGTCGCACGAGGCGGAGGACGAGTGGCAGGCCATCGACATGCTCGCCCTCTGTCTGGTCACTGGTACGGAAGCCGACCGAATGCCAGAAGCGCTGCGCTCCCCGCTCATCGAGGAAGCGGTGCGGATGGCCCAGCAGGTCACCGACGATCTCATGGGGCGCCCCGAGCCACACCTGACCACGACCGTGGTCGCCCTGTGGAGGCGCATCGCGGAGATCGCGGACCCGGATCGCGGCCGTCGGGCGCTGACGTTGTCGAATCTCGGAGCGGCGCTCCAGATGCGGCACGGCCAAGGCGGCGGGCCCGAGGATCTCGACGAGGCCGTCGACTGCTACCGGCAGGCACTGAGTACAGCAGGGCCGGACGACCGGAACACACCGGCCATTCGCTCCAACCTGCTGGCCGCGCTGCACGCCCGCTTCTCCCTCGTCGCCGGGCGGGCCGACCTCGACGAGATCATCCCCCTGTATCGGCAGACGATCGCCTGCGCACCCGCTGACCATCCTCAGCGGTGGGACTGGCATGCCAACCTGGGGACCTCACTGGTGGCCCGGTGGGAACTCACGGCTGTACGGGCCGACTTGGAGGAAGGCATCGCGACGTTCCGGCAGACGACCGACGGCGCCCCGGCCGGACATCCCCGCCTGGCTGCCTGGCGCTCCCTGCTGGGCATGGGGCTTGAGGCCCGTTTCCGGACCCTGGGCGACTGGGCGGACCTGGACGAGGCGATCCGCCTCCACCGAGGCGCCGTGCGGGACACTCCGGCCGGTGAGGCGGCCCGCGCGGGCTTCCTCAAGGAACTCGGTGACGCCCTGGCCCTCCGCTTCTACTTCCGCGAGAACAGGGACGACATCGACGAGGCCATCAGCGTCTTCCGGGAAGCTGTGGACGCCACCTCTCCGCAGGACCCCGCCCGGCTCAACAGGCTGGCGATGCTGGGCGCCGCCCTGGAGACGCGCTCCACTGTCGCCACCAAGGACCCGGCCGACGTGGAAGAGGCGATCAGGCTGCTGAGGGAAGCCACCGCCGTCCTCCCGGCCGATGACGTCCAGGCCCCCGACCGGCTGTTCAACCTGGGCAACGCCTTGCGCGCGCGTTTCCAGCGGGGCAAACGACAGGCGGACCTCGACGAGGCGATCGGACTGCTGCGCCGGACGGCCGACGCCGCACCCGTGGGTACTCCCGCACGCGCCAACCGTACGGCTGCCCTGGGCATCGCACTGCATCTGCGTTTCGACCACACCGGCAGACCGGAGGACCTGCGGGAAGCCATAGCGGCGCACGAGGAAGCGGTCCGCCTCTCCGCTCCGACCGACCCCGAACGGCCGCGACGGCTGTCCAACCTGGCGAGAACGCTGAGCGCCCTGGCCATGTGGACGGGAACCCGGGCCGACCTCAACCGCGCGATCCAAGCCCTGCACGAGGCCGTCGAGAACACCGTTGTCAGCGACGCCGCGCGCCCGGGACGGCAAGGCAATCTCGGCGGCCTGCGCTACGTGCGGTACATGCACAGCGGCGCGCGAGCGGATCTGGACGCGGCTGTCCGGACACTGCGGGAGGTGGTCGTGCTGGCTCCGCGAGACCACCCCGAACACCCGCTCTTCGAGGCGAATCTCGGCCTGGTCCTGCGGGTCAGGTTCGAGCGGTTCGGCGAGGCGACGGACCTCGACGAGTCGATCGAGCGGTTCCGCGCGGGGCTCGCGGTCCTGCCGGTCGACGACGAGCAGTACGCCAAACTCCTGGTGGGACTTGGCATGACGCTGAGTACGCGGTTCCGGCTCAGTGGCGACGCGGCGGACCTGGACGAGGCGGTCGTCGTACACCGACGAGCCCTGGACGTCGTACGGGACGACGCTCCTGATCGAGTGATGGTGCTGTCCACCCTCGGGATCGCCGTCGGCCTGCGTGCGGAGCACACCGGCGCCGAGCAGGACGAGGACGAGGCCGTACGGGTCCTCCGGGAGTCAGCGGCCCTGGCCCCGCCCAACCACCCCGACCTGGGCATCGCGCTCGCCAACCTCGGGGACGTACTGCTCCGCCGCTTCAGGCGGACCGGAGTGCGGGCCGACTCGGTCGCGGCGGCCGAGGCGTTCACCCGCCATACCGAACTCACCGCGGCTCCGCCGTCCGAGCGCGTACGAACGGCTCGCCTCGCCGCGTCCCTGACCATGCCGTCCGATCCGGCGCGGGCGGCGCGACTGCTGGCAGCCGCCGTCGAGCTCGTGCCCGAGATCGCCCTTCGCGAACTGGAGCGACCGGATCAGCAACGCGCCGTGCGCAGCCTGACGGGCCTGGCCCCCGAAGCGGCCGCGCTGACCCTGGACGACACCACGCTTCCACAGGCCACCCGGGCGGCCCGGGCCCTGCGGCTGCTCGAAGCCGGCCGCGCGGTACTGCTGAGCCAGGCGCTCGACACCCGTAGTGATCTGACGGATCTCCGGGCCTGCCATCCTGACCTCGCCTCCCGATACGTCGAACTGCGCCGTCTGCTCGACCGGGCGCCCGAGCCCGGGGCCGGGCCCGAGAGGGCCGAGGGCGAGCTCCGTGGTGAGGCGAAGGCGGCCCTGCTCCACGTGGACGCGTTCGACCGGCACCGCTTGGCGGCCGAGTTCACGGAGTTGCTCACCCACATCCGCACCCTGGAGGACTTCGACTCCTTCGCCCAACCCCCCTCCGTCGAGGAGTTGATGGCCCAAGCCGGTGACGGCCCGATCGTCGTCTTCAACACCAGCGGCTACCGTACGGATGCCCTGCTCGTCAGCTCGGACAGTGTGTGGGCACTCCCGCTCCCCGACGCCTCGCACGAAACGCTGGTCAGACAGATCATCGACTTCCACGGCGCTCTTCGGGCCGCTTCCGCCGGTACCACCGCACGCGCCCGCACCTCGGCCCAGGAACAGCTCTCACAAGTCCTGCGCTGGCTCTGGCACGCCATCGCGGAACCCGTCCTGGTGGCCCTGGGCTTCGAAGGGCCCCCGGACTCCGGGAAGCCGCCGCCCCGCGTCTGGTGGGCGCCCGGAGGGCTCCTGGGACTTCTGCCCCTGCACGCGGCGGGCCACCACACCGACGCACCCGACGATCCCGGTGTGCGCACCGTCATGGACCGGGTGGTGCTGTCCTACACCCCCACCGTCCGTGCCCTGCGCCACGCGCGGCGGCGCACCGGAGGTCGCGGCGCGTCTCCAGCCACGCGAGGAG